>CAZZEY010000143.1:0-4300 GCA_964653445.1 uncultured Syntrophaceticus sp.
AGGGTTGTCAAGACTTTTCCATCGCACTCTCGGCGACAGCTTTGCTATCTTACTATCCTTAAAGCGCTTTGTCAACAATAATAATATACCACTATCCTATCTTTTCATACACAAAATAACAACAAACTTTCTCCTCTATTTATTTCTCATCTATTTATGATCAGAATGATCAAATAGTTTAGAATCCAATCTGACATAAGTATTTGGCACCTGACCGACAATGATGGTATCAGTCACTGGAACCCTTGTGTCAACCTCAATCTGGGAGGTGACCAGTGGTACAACCACCCTCACCTGGCTTTGAACAGCCAGATAGAGACGATGGCGTGTTTGGTTAATACCTGCCTCTTCAAACTTATCAAATACAGTTGTCCTAACAGTACCAATTGGATAGATAGAAACATGAATCCGCGGACCATAGTTAGCCATCAGTTGGCTTCCCAACACCTGACCTAAAGGAATATGAAACTTCTCCTTCTCCAAATCCTTCAGAGCGCTGTTAATCGATAATGTTGTATCAGATGCCAGCTGATTGATGCGAACGATATTCGGCTGCATCAATACAATTTGCCCCTGAGAATCCTTTTGGACACTGATCAGATCATCATAGTTAACAGAGTCCACTATCTTTGATTTGATAGCATTGTTCACCGCTTCAGTAGCAATCTGACGTGCCTTTGCTTCTGCGATCTGACTGATAGTCGGTTTTAAGTTATGTTCGATGATGATCAGCATAATAATAATGAAAGCTAAAACTATTCCACAAGCAACTAGCACCAGATTTAATTTTGGTACCCGCCGGCAGTAAAAAAAGTGTAGGCGAAACAGGGCTTTCACCCCCAACGAAAACATACATATATTATATGATTACGTTTCCGCAAGGGTGCTCATCCCAGTTTTATAATTTTAAACGGGCAAATTTTCTTTTTCCGATCTGAACAATCATACCGCTGGTAACAAGGACACGATGTTCAGGATCAGTTATCTTTTCCCCATCAATCCTAACCGCTCCCTGTTTAATTGAACGCTTACCAGATGAGGTGCTGTTGGCAAGCCCTGCTGCGGTCAGGAGTTTAGGTAGCCAGATCGTCCCATCATCATCCAACTCATCCTGAGGAATAACAGCATCAGGAATATCATCTGGTAGTGCACCTTTTTGAAAGACAGCGATAAACTCCTTTTCAGCAGCTAAAGCTTCTTCACTACCATGAAACATCGTCACCAATACTTTAGCCAGGCGCATCTTCGCATCCCGAGGGTTAAGTTTCCCACTAGACATATCTTCCCGGATCTTTCTGACATCCTCATTGGATACAGGTGTAACCAATTCAAAATACCGAGTAATCAATTCATCAGTGATAGACATTGTTTTGCCATAAATCTCATGGGGGGATTCGGAAATACCAATATAATTCCCCAGACTCTTACTCATTTTTTGCACACCATCAAGACCTTCAAGGATGGGCATTGTAATTGCCACTTGTGGTTCCTGTTCGAACTCACGCTGCAGATCACGCCCTACCATCAAGTTAAACTTCTGATCTGTCCCCCCTAATTCGATATCTGCTTTCAAAACCACAGAATCATATCCCTGCATCAGGGGATAGAGGAATTCATGAACTCCAATGGGTATGCCCTGTTTGTAGCGGCGTTCGAAATCATCCCGCTCCAGCATTCTGGCAACTGTATATTTTGCAGCCAGTGCAACCACATCAGAAAAGGAGAGTGCTCCCAGCCATGTGCTGTTGTAAACCAACCTGGCTTTATTTATATCGATTATTCTACCAACCTGATCCTTATATGTTGCGACATTCCTTTTTATCTCTTCCTCTGTCAACTGCCTGCGGGTCTCAGACCGCCCTGAAGGATCACCGATCCTCCCTGTAAAATCACCCATGACCAGAACAACATCATGCCCCAGTTCCTGCAGTTGGCGCATTTTGTGCAGAACAACTGTATGTCCTAAATGTATATCAGGAGCTGTGGGATCCATCCCTAGTTTAACTTTGAGCGGCCTGTCCTCCTCAATGGAACGCTTGAGCTTTTTGATCAGTTCCTCTTCTGGAATAATCTCAGCTGTGCCTCTTCTTATAACATCCAACTGTTTTTCAAGATCTTTAACCACATGTGACAACTTAAATCCTCCTCATCCTGCTATTCATCCCTCCCATTAAAATACCATGTTTTCCTGCTTATCACAAGAAAGCTATTCATTTTTCATCCATTTTTGGTGAAATAACTTTTCAGTTGGATCCCATTTTACTGACGCGGATGCCCGGCATACCTAATACCCAATGTTTCAGCTAGAACAGGATCAACACTCACCAGGTCATCAACGTTAAGTTCCTTGAGAGAGTTTTTACCTGCTGCCTGCACCGCCAGTCTCATCTCTGCCACACATGAATTAAGAAAATTGGACAGACTCTTAGCTGCCTGATCGACATTTAACTCATCCTTGTGAGTACCATCATAGAGAACAAGCTGGGGTGCTGTTGTCTGAGGCGAAACCTTTATTACTTGTGTATGAAGAGCTGCCATAATTGCTATAGAACCGATATAAACAGCATCTGCACCAAGAGCCAGGGCTTTCAAAAAATGACCTGGGGTTTTCATTCTGCCTGAGGCAATTATGGTAAAGCGATCACGCAGGTTGTGTTTCTCCAGCCATTGAATGGCACGTGGCAAACAGTAAAGCAGCGGGAGCCCCATATTATCCTCCAGAGTAGGAGGTGATCCAGCAGTACCACCCCCAAAACCATCGATGGCAATAAAGTCAGCATCTGTTTTGGAGATCACATCCAGTTCATATTCAATGTAGTCAGAACCCGCAATTTTCACACCCACAGGCACATCATACTCCGATTTTAGCTGGTTGATCAGATTGATGATATCATCTGCTGAAGATGTGCCAGGCATACGGGAATTGATAACAGCATCATTCCCCTTTTCCAATTTCCACAGTTCCCTCAATTCTGGCCCTATGGTATCTGCTTTGATGGTCTCGGTGATCCCTCCACCCCAAGCCGCTTGTCCAAACTGCACCTCAATGGCATCCACCTGTCCCAGCTGTTCAGGAGTATTTAACCACCCCCCACGGTTGTACTGCCCGATCAGGTATTTTGCTGCCTGACGCTCCTCATCTGTTACCGCGGATTCACCGGTGTTGGTTGCAGTTCCCACCAGGGAAGCCCCTTTAGCCAATGCAATTTTAAAGGGTAAACTAACAGATGCCCCATAGGACATCCCTGTTATAAGTATAGGAATTTCCAGGTTAAGGGGTTTACCTGCACTGGGGCCAATCACTGTTTTAGTATCAATATTATTGGGATCTTCAGCAGGAAGCTGAAACAGCTGCTTTGGATTGAGCAGAACCCTTTCCCAGGGATCAAGATTAAGCGGACTGCCCAGTGGGCGTTCCAGTTCTTTCCCGGCTTGTGCCCTCATACCGGCTTCAATGACAGCTGCAGGGGTAAGCTTTTCCATCGCGGTCAATAACACAAAAGGGTTTTCCGCGTATTTAGTGGTGAGCATCTTTTCCATGGCATCATCCATCAGCGGATCCGCCATTTTTGTCAGCATCCAGTTGAGCATTCAAAAAACCTCCTTTAAGTCTCACTTTATTAACCGATATAAAGTTTCTCTTATTATTTGTAAATAACTAAAAAAAACACCGGGTAAGTCCGGTTCCATCAAAAATAAAAACCCCTTGTTTTCCAGCTGTTTTACATTTCCTTTTCGTACTTGTATCTGAAGTATGTGCCTATAAATACGATAAATATATAGGTCAAACCCAACAGGACAATGACTGTTAGATCAAACTTCATTAATGCAAAAACAAATATAAGTAATGCATAAACATAAATCATTGTATCGTATGCTTTTGCTTTAGCTTTACAGGAAATTATTAAATTACGTTCATCCTTTAGTTCAACTTCAATTCTTTTAGCTTCATCTGGATACTTTTGTAGTACCTTATTACTAATGATTTCCCCCAAATTATAACCAAAAACGCCGCAGCCAATTCCAACGAAACTAAATGACAAAACCTTTATGACTTCCTGGGGTTCTTGAATTGTTTTTACCATCACTAATCCAATAACCAACAATATCGATCCTAAAACAGTAAATCCCACTGCTTTAATATTATTATTCTTCATTTGCATCCTCCTGATAGATAAAGATATCCTCAATACTCATCCCAAAGTAACGTGCTATTTTGAAAGCCAAAATAATTGATGGGTTATATCGTCCATTTTCAAGAGAACCAATTGTTTGTCTTGATACTTCTAGTTCATTTGCC
>CAZZEY010000144.1:0-4298 GCA_964653445.1 uncultured Syntrophaceticus sp.
GTTCAGCTTTCAGTTTTTCGATCCCCCGCTTAACAGTGAGTTTGCCCCCGGCCCGTTTGGGCACCTTTCCTGTATGCTGGGTTGTCCCCTGCACCCGCCGCAGCAGAGGGGTCAAGCCATTATCAAAAGTGCGGTAGCACGTGCTGCAGCCGAACAGCCCGGACTCGGCAAACCTGTTCAAATTCAGGTGGCAGTTGGGACATTCAGGAGAAGCCACAGGTTGCACCTGAAAGTGCGGGCTGTCCAAGAGCCCTGCGAAAAATTTGTGAATAGAAAAAGTGGGCTCAAAATTAAAGGAAAAAGCGAGCTCCTGGTGATTGCGAGCACATTCGGAGCACAGATGTAGCTCCGTTTTTTTATTGTTGATGATCTGTGTCAGATGTACCGTTGCCGGCCTTTTTTGACATTCCTGACAGAACATGAACAAACCACCCCCTAAAAAATTTTCTCCAATCCCAAAATGTAAATAACCTGCTCTCGGTTCAACCTCCTGCAGAACAACAACCTTAATATAACCACTCACATACAAAGCAAGAATTATCATATTCATTCCCTGACAGCAGTATACAGATGCGAAGCTCCGCTAGAAAAAACCCTCCCGGGACAATAACTTTAAGATCCGCATCATCACTTCCTCACCGTCTTGCGCGGGAAGGCTCTTTTTCAATACCTCCAGTGCAGTGCTCAAAATTAAAAACTCACGCCTGGTAAAAACACCGCGTCTGGCCAGAGCATACAGTGCAGCTCTGACATCCCCATCTGTTTTTTCCTTTTTTTCAGCCGGCTGGCTGAAGGTACCCTCAGGCACATTAAACATACTGCAGATCCTGATATATCCGCCACCCCCGCGCCGGCTTTCCACCAAATAACCACGGCGCACATTGAAACGGGTGTTGAGCACATAGGTAACCTGAGAGGGAGCGCATTTGAAGACCTCGGCAACATCCTTCCTGCGCACCTCAATTGAGCCTTCAGGGCTTTCCTGCAGCAGGGATTTGAGGTAGGCTTCGATTTCACTTACCAAGGATCTGAATTCCATGCCATAATCACCCCAGTCACCTGGAACTAATGATTTATAACAGGATCCATACTGCTGTGTCCGGCGTAAGGTTTAATTGGTAAACCAGTTGTGCATATCCTGCATATTTATTGATAAATGTATGGATCCTGTTAAACTTTTATTAAATAATTGCAAAAACTCGGTGTATGACCTAGTAGAAATACCCATTTTTTGATTATAATAATAGCAAAATTTCGTTTGACGATACCTAACTTTTGCACTTTCGTTGACCTTTTGACTATCTTTGACTTTATTATAACTCCCACACCCTGTAATGTCAAAAGCCGATTCTGCTTTATTTTCTCCCCAAAATCACCAAAATAAACAAGATATGCTGGAATAATGGGCACTTGAGGAAAATTATGCAAAATATCTCTTGAGAGGGGCATTCCCTGCCAAGGGGAAGGGCTCTGCTGCCCTCCGCGTCCACGCGCGGGGGGACGGTTCCGGCACGCGGTTTTCGCGCGGGGAACGGTTCTAATGATCGGTCACAGTAGTGCCAATGGTTTATCCCTGCTAGCGCAGCGACCTGCGAAGGCTGTTACTTGCCCTTGACGAAGGAGCAGTTAACGACAGCTGAAGCGAATCAGGATGATGAGCTAGGCGAATATGCGCCATGGATGCGTCATTATTCGCCGATCAGCTGTCGTCTGCGACGAGTCTTAGGGCAAGTTCAACCGGAGCCTAAAAAGCAAGCACAGGGATAAACCAGAGGATCATCGCGTGGCAGAACAGTCCCGATGATCGGTCCACGAGAAACCGCTATCCAAGGGGACTGTCAATGCAATCTATCCCCTTTAAGGAGCATAAAAACCTGTCTAATGAGGCAACATTTATTTAGCGCAAATCTGTCTGCTTGGACAAGTTCAACCGGAGCCTAAAAAGCAAGCACAGGGATAAACCAGAGGATTATCGCGTGGCAGAACAGTCCCGGGTGATCGGTCGGTCGTAAAACAAAAGTAAAGGAGCGATACCAATGCCCATACTGGGAATCAGCATCACCCCCATAGGAACCAAATCAGCAAGTTTCAGTTCTGCAGTGACCAATGCTGTCCAAACCATTGAACAAAGAGGGCTGAAATACCAGATCACCCCTACAGAAACCATAATCGAAGGGGAGATCGATGAACTGATGGATGTGGCGAGAGAAATCCATGAAAACGCAATATCAGGCACTACACGGGTGATCACCAATATCACCATCGATGACCGCAGGGATAAGGAAGTAAATATGGAAGAGCAGGTGGATACCGTTACGCAGTCACTGCATTGAAATTAAAGCAATAAAGCAAGCCTGGCTGAAATAGATGTCGGAAGCCAGATGTCAGATGTCGGAAAAGAGATTGTCTGTCCAATATATTAATGAATAGAATATTGGGCAACCTAGCCGAATAGCGGGAAAAAAACGTGCCAAGCTGCTGAATAAAGCAAGCCTGGCACTGAGTGACTCCGAGTGACTATTTGTCTAATATAGATTTGGCCATTTTGAACAGCTCATCCTGAAGGATAGATATTTCTCTTTTCGCCTCACTCCCCAGGTTTTTGAACACTTCCCGCACATGGGCGGCCTCTTCAGTCATCTCCTGTGACTCCAGATGAGAGGCATAGCGCTCGATCAGCTGTTCATCACAAAGGTCACTGATACTGCCAAATTCAAGCTCTGCCTCAGGCAGAACAAAGGGCAGCCTTTGTATATAGGAATAAATACCCCTTACATAGAGATATTTGACAACAGTGATCTGTTTTGTGTCACTTAATAAAACAAGGAAGAACAGCAAACTTTCCAAGCAGTCCCGCAGCTCCTTGTCCTCACAGGTACTGGCTGCATCCTCTAAAAAGCAAACTATTTCAGGAAAAAAGCAATGGTACTCTCCACCGGCAAAAAGCGTCTCCTCCAAGGGAGGCATGTTATCAGGAGTCAGTTTCTGATGCAGTAAGAACTTTTCACCTAAATCCGAAACCTTTGAGAGCATACCATAAAGCCCTCCCAACACCGAGTAAAGAGGGACATCAAGCTCTAAATCTCCTTTAGCCACTGCATCCAAAACCGCAGTTATATCATCATCCATCTCTTCCGACAGCATCTGATCAAAAATCGGATACCTGTGCAGCAAAGAGCGCAGCTCCTGGTACAGCTCTGCATTATCTTTGTTATCACGGTTCTTCTGTATTTTGACAAACTCCTCATCTGCAGTCAGAATGTCACTTTTTGTTTTCTGCAAAACCGAATATAACAAGACATCCCTGGTATCATCTATCACCAGCCAGCCCAGAGCAGTGAGCAGGGTTTTTAGCTCCTGATCAGTATAATCATCAAAAAGAAGGGACATCCCGATAGAATCAACCGCATCTGAAATAAAGGGCCTTCCCCCTGGGCTATTGTAAAATTCAATTATCTCATCTACAACACCGTCATTCTGCTCTCCAATACCCCCAAGCCCAAAGCGCCACACCGGGATTCTGATGGTTCGCAGCTGATGCTTCTCCCCCAACAGCACCTGAACACGCATAGATAGCGCAGTCAGAGCACCCTCATCAAAACTCCTGCGCAGCTGTTCTTCCTCTTCCCAGGCCTCATTGAGCAACCTTCCCACTCTTTCCGGAGCAGGCGGATGCCCTTCACCTGACTGAAGCCCACACAAAACCCCCAGGGTTTCTATTACTTCAAGCCCCTCAGCTGTAAAACCGCCTGCCCCCACAGCCTGGCTGATGCGATGTGCCGCCTCATCCACCCGGCTCTGACAGCACTTCTTAAACTTACGCCTACTACCACAGGGGCAATAGGAGTTACGTTCCAAATTAAAAATTCTCATAACACCATCCCTCACCTGCCATACCAGCCACAGGGACTGCCCCCTTGGGCTGTAGGCTGAACATTACAACAAAACTTCTCTGTTGATCACCTTGATCCTTCTCCTTATAGCGAAATTAAGCTGGAACCTGATCTCCATTATAGATTTTTATATATTTTGGCATTTAAGTTAATCCGGATGGATATTTTGAAAGAGGCACCCGCATGAAGTGGTAAAAAGACAAAAGCCATTGAAGTGACGGCTTTCTTTCAGGCATTATTTCTCTCAATTAATTCGTCTTCCCGAAGTATCTTAATGAGTTGAATTAAATCACCTTCCTGGTCATCTCTTTCTAGTTTAATAAAGCCAAATCGCTGCTGTGTGCACCAATCTTGAAGATGATGCTTCTGCAATCATTAGGGTAAACAAAAGACGCTGGGAAATCG
>CAZZEY010000145.1:0-4285 GCA_964653445.1 uncultured Syntrophaceticus sp.
CCCAACACCACTATACCCAAACAGAACGCAATTGAAGCTGAAACAACATCTATTTTACAAATTAATGTTACTAATATGATCAAAATAAGCGCCATAATTAAAGTACTCAAAACAGGCATTAGTTGGTGCGACTTAATCACACAAACCAACGGTGTTGCAATAACCGCGACCATTAAAACTTGTTTCAGCCTAAGCTCATATCCAACTAAAATAAGAGATAAAGCAGTTATTATTACCAATTCAGGTAGAAATTGAAATAAAATTAAAGCCAGAATTTCGTTGTAGAAGACCATATTACTGCCTCCTGAACAGTAAATCGCTTGAAAAACAAACTAATTGTAATATTCAACATTTTCCGCCAATTTCCTGCATGTTGGAAATAAATTTTGTTTATACACCAATAAAGTTATACAAGAGAGCCATAGCTGCTATTCCCACCAATAAGGTTAAAAACAAATTCTTGGTCTTAACCGCTGTAATCACTGTCGGTAAAAATGCCCAGATATATTTATTATTGATGCTGATATCAATTATCCCATCAGGTGCAAAAACACTGATGACAGTCAGTCCCCCCAGCACAGCAGGAGCTACAAAAGACAGCCATTCCTTGATAATGGCAGGGAATTCGAAACGGGATAACAGAGCAACCGGCAGAATGCGTGGCGAAAGGCTGACTATAGATACCCCGATGATTATTAACCAAATATTAGTGTTGTCCATTAATGATCACCCCCAGAGTTGCCGCAATCAAAGTGGCGAAAATAATATTGGAAAGATTGCTCATAGTGGAAGGTGCCAGATAGCCGATTACCAGACAAATTATCGCTGCAGACACCGCCACCCAAATATCTGCTTTTCGTTTGAGCATAAATACCAGCAGACAAGTATACATAGCTGGCAGCGCAAACGCCAACCCAAACTGGTCAGTGTTGGTAATAAAGCTCCCCAGTACTGCCCCCAATAGGGAACTGCCGATCCATCCCAGGTGAGAGGTCAGATTCAACCCTGCCATATAGGCGGCTGTGGCAGGATGCTCCTGATAATGACTCATAGCTACAGCATATGTTTCATCTGTCAGACCATAGGACAGCATACTAGCTATAAAGGGTGGTACATGATCCTTTAAATAGGGAACAGTAGAGGTGGAAAAAAGCAGATAGCGGATATTGACCAAAACATTAGCAATAATAATCGTAATAATGGCCCCACCTGCCTGCATGATCCCTATTGTAATATACTGTCCTGCCCCTGTGAAACAAAGCACTGACATCATAGTAGCCTGCATAACAGATAAACCAACATCCTTGGCCAGTACTCCAAAAGCCATTCCTAATGGAAGGTAGCCTAAAACAATAGGTAGTGCATCTTTTATGCCCTGTTTTAGTTCCTTTTGCATTTTAATCTCCTCTGCGATTATATATTAACTAAAATTTATACCTTTCTATGATGGGTCGACATATTCCTCCCTGATTAAACCGACTAGAGTTTCGACCACAATGGCACATTAATTACATTCTAACTAATAATTACAGTAAATCCACAAAAACATTTTGTTGACATGTTAACTATCCCATTATAAGATCATACATTAGGATAGTTAATATACTAACTAACCTTTCTTACCTCTAACAGCAAATCCAGTTTAAAATAATGCAGACAGGACGGTGATCCCTTTGCAGGGCTGGTCTTATTTCGTGGTCAAACACAGAAAACTGCTGCTTATAATCGCTACAATGTTGCTCATACCCGCCTTACTGGGCTATCTACAGACAGAAGTAAACTATGATGTAACATCTTATCTGCCCCAACAGCTGGCATCCAAACAGGGCCAGGATATCATGGAAAGGGATTTCCGTATCGCAGCCAACAGCTATGTAATGGTAGAAAACTTGGAAACTTATCAGGTTGTCCAGTTAAAAGATCAGATTGAAAAAGTGCCAGGGGTGGAAAAGACAAGCTGGCTGGATGACCTCTATCATCCCAGTGTCCCTGCATTTTTTATACCAGAAGACATTAAACAAAACTTCGAAACAGGTAATGCATCCATTATCCAGGTACAGTTCACTCACAACTCCATATCCTCTGTTACCCAAAAGGCTGTTGACGAGATCCGCCAGCTTGCAGGACCAAATGCCGCAGTCAGTGGCTTTCCGGTTATCATCCGGGATCTCAACCATGTTTTCAGTACAGAACAGTACCTGTATATTGTAATAGCAGTAATCGCTATTTTTATCATACTTTCCCTTTCCACCAGTTCTTACCTGCTGCCCCTACTGCTCCTGGTAGCAGTAGGGTTTTCGGTGGTCTACAATTTAGGAAGCAATATACTGCTAGGCTCTGTATCCTACATCACCCAGGCTGTAGCAGCTGTATTGCAATTGGCAGTTACTATGGATTACGGCATTTTCCTGATCCACCGCTTTGAAGAGGAAAAGGAAAACTACGATGATCCCGAACAGGCCATGGCAGTAGCCGTTTACCGCACCAGCAGTGCCATCACATCCAGCGCTTTAACAACTATCGCCGGATTTTTGGCTCTGGCCACAATGCAGTTTGGACTTGGACAGGACATGGGAATGGTCCTGGCAAAAGGGGTTGTATTAAGCCTGATCTGTATTCTACTGCTGCTGCCAGGACTGCTGCTCATTTTTCAAAAACCCATTGAGCGCACTAGCCACCGTATTCTTATTCCCAGTTTTACCAAAGCCGCCAATCTAGTGGTCAAAAACCGCGCAGTGTTTTTCGCCCTGTTATTGGTTCTGATCATCCCCTCCTTTGTGTTAAAAGAGAAAGTAGGGGTATTTTACAGTCTGGAAAAGGGATTATCTCAAGAAATAACTTCAATAGCTGACAGTGAAAAGCTAAGAGAAAAGCACGGTGTCGCGGAAGTGGTCTACCTTATTGTCGAAGACCAGGGTCTAAACACTGAACAAACCCTCACAGAACAACTGAAAACTATACCTGAGGTAAAAGCGGTCAAATCACTGGTTGAATTTACCGGAACTCAGATCCCTGAACAGTTCATCCCTGATGATGTATTACAAGGGTTCCGTGCCGGTAATTATGCCCTCTGCACTATAGAACTGGGGATCGGGCAGAGGGACTCAAGAATCAACAGCACCCTCATGCAAATTAAGGATACCGCCAATTCCTTATATGATGAGGTTTACCTAAGCGGTGAGGCATCCCTTACCCAGGACCTAAAGGATCTTACCACAAAAGACCTATCCAGGGTAAATATGTTCTCTGTGATAGCTATCGCTGTTATCATTGCTCTAATATTTGCATCACTTACACTCCCCATTATTCTAGTATTGGCTATCCAGTTTGCCATTTGGCTCAACCTTTCTGGAGCATTTTTGGGCGGCACTGAACTCTATTTTGTCACATATCTGGTGCTGGGTTCGGTACAGCTGGGAGCAACAGTTGACTATGCCATTCTGCTCACCAGTAAGTATAAGGAGGCACTAAAGGAACATACACCCCAGGAGGCCATGCGCCAGGCAGTAGAAAAAAGCGGTCGTTCCATTCTGACCAGTTCACTGACACTGACTGTGGCTACAATAGCTGTGGCATCCTTTTCGAAAATAAAAATGGCAGGCCAGATGTGCGGCATGCTGGGCATCGGTGCTTTTATCAGTATGCTTACCATCATCTTCATCCTGCCCTCTATGCTTTTGCTGTGCGATAAACTAATCGCCCGCACCACCTGGAGATGGCCGACCGATCACAGGGACGGTTCCGCCACGCTGTAATGATGACACCTTTACTGCTGATCGGAGATTAATGCTGCATCCTGTTTAAGGATATTTGATAAGTGATCATCAACAAAGGAGGACAAAGTCATGAAAAAACGCATAATACCCCTGCTTTTAGCTCTGTTGTTGGTTATCCCCCACCCTGCCCTGGCTGCTGTGGAGAAAAATGAAACGGTCTACTGCCAGCTGGCCAACGACGGAAGTGTAAAAGAGGTACAGGTAGTAAACTGGGCCTATGGCACACCTGACGGTGATACCTGGACCGACTACGGCAGTTACAGTGAGGTCAATAACAGCACATCAAGCAGCAAGCCAAAAATTGAGGGCAGCCGCCTGATCTGGCCGTCCACAGCCTTTAAGGATGATGGACTGTTTTACCAGGGTCACACAGACAAAGAACTGCCCTTTAAAGTAACCATCGATTATACCCTGGACCGAGAGCCTATCGAACCAGAGCAGCTGGCAGGTAAAGATGGAAACTTAAAAATTACTATACACCTGGAAAACCTCAGCGACCAGAAAACAAA
>CAZZEY010000146.1:0-4277 GCA_964653445.1 uncultured Syntrophaceticus sp.
ATGGTTACTCCAGGATAGCATAAACAAAAGCCTTTAAAGATTTCATCATTTCTGCAATGATAAACGGACCAATTTTGTTCCTTGCTGTTTCTGTAAGTTTTTTATTTCTTCGATCAGTTGTTCTCTGTCCCATAAAATAACGTTGCATGATTGTGCAAGTTGTTTGGCGGGATTTGTAAAGTCGGAGTTTGTAACGACAATGGCGAAATCGCAGTCATAATGGGATTTTGCAGCATATATTTCTTGAACTGCAGATTTGCCTACATTACCTTTATACCGTTTTGCCTGAACTGCTGCCCTTTTGCCAGAAGCATTCGTTATTATAAGGTCTGCCCCGTAGTCCTTTACGTAGGATGTTCGCTCGACTTTATAACCTTTTTTCTTATACAAACCCTCAAGAAATATTTCAAACTCTTCGCCATTCATTGCATCTATTTTTCTAAGCAAACGTCGTAGGTTTTGTTGGTTCTTTAAATCTTGTTTGCAAGCTTGATTTAGGGTTGGACATGGATTTTGGGAGTGTTTCCTTAATATAAGGGCAAATATTATATATACCCCGGTTAAGATAAGGTAATATGTGAAATTGCTTGATAATTCATAAAGCCCGATAATAACAACTAACAAAACAATGTAGGCATAAGAGAATTTGGAATGGCTGCGTCTACGTCTACGTCTTCGTCTTCCCATGCAATCCCTGCCCTACTTCCTATTTAATCTAATTATCCCCATAGGTCATAAATGAAATTCCATAGTTACACAGCAGACCGATCACCGGTACATTCTGCCGAGCGGCATCAATTCCCACTTCCCGCTCTTTTACGCCAGGTTTGCTTTATCATAATTGCGGGCATATAAGGGATAATCAGGGTGACGGACCACACCCATGAATGTGCTACATCCCGCTTATTATTGATGTGGCAAACGAAACGTCCCCATGCCACCCACTTTGTTTACAACTGACAATTGAGGGTATATTCTATATCAGGGGAGCAAAAATATCCAATAAAACGGAGTGAGTAATATGAGCACTATTGAAGATATCGCTGGGGTTGTCGAATCATCAAGGGATGAGATGGCTGATTTTCTGGTTGAATTGTGTTCTATCCCTGCCGTTAATCCATCCTTCGGTGGGGAGGGAGAGTATAAGCGCGCCATGTGGCTGGCCAACTTTCTAAAAAAACATGACCTGCCGGTTGAGATTATGGAAGTTGATGATGACTCTGTGCCAGAAGGGAAGCGGCTTAACCTGGTCAGCCGTCTGCCAGGCAGTGGTGAAAAGGGGACACTCTGGATTGCAGGGCATATGGATACTGTTGCTGCAGGGGACATCAACGCCTGGGAGACCGATCCCTTTTCTCCGGTTGTCAAAGATGGCCGCATCTACGGCCGTGGGGTAGAGGACAATGGACAGGCCATCGCCTGTATGGTTTACACTGCTTTAACTTTACAACGGCTGGGGCTGCAGCCGAAGAAGGATCTGGGTTTGCTTTTTGTCAGTGATGAGGAGGCGGGCAGCATATATGGCCTCAAGTCTCTGGCTGAACAGGGTTTATTTAATCCCCAGGATGAGGCACTAATTCCTGACGCAGGAGTTCCAGATGGGAGCTTTATTGAGGTAGCTGAAAAGTCAATTCTGTGGTGTCAGTTTACTGTAATCGGCAAGGAGACCCACAGTTCACGGCCCAATGACGGCCTTAATGCAGGATGGGTAGGCTCGCTGTTTGCGGTAGAGCTTATTGAGACACTGCGTGAAAACTACAGGGACCGTAACCTTTTGTTCGATCCTCCGTACTCGACCTTTGAATTGACGCAGAAATTCGCTAATGTCAGCAGCCCCAATGTGGTGCCAGGTAAGGATATTTTCGCGGTTGATTTTCGCATACTGCCGACTTGGGATCTTGATGCAATAGTAAGCGATATCGAAGAATTGGTCACCAAATATGAGTATCAACACAAAGTTGTGATCAATTATGACTTTATGCAGAGGCTTGATGCCCCTCAGCCTACCCCGCCTGAAGCTGCGGTGGTGAAAAAACTGAGCAGCGCTTTACGACAGAGAGGGGTGGCACCCAAAATAGGGGGCATCGGTGGGGGGACCTGTGCCGCCATCTTAAGGGAGATGGGAATTCCGGCGGTGGTTTGGTCAACCCTTAATGAGCTGGCACACCAGCCCAACGAATATGCTGTGATCGACAACATGATAGAAGACACCAAAACATTCACAGCTTTGTCTTTAGCCTAGACCGGTGCCAGGCTTGCTTTATTGCTTTATTGAATTAGGACAGATCTCCGGGATGGTTCGACCGATCACCGGGACGGTTCACCCGCGCGGAAAACGCGCGGTAGAACCGTCCGCCACGCGGAAACTGTGCGAGGGGACAGATCTGACCGAGCACCAGAACCGTCACCGCGCCCGGCTTATATTTTTATGATAAATGCCGCTGGTATGCTGTCACTTAACCATATTCCGTTTTTCTCCCGATAAAAGTTAATCCCGGCATTGTAGGCCTTCAGTGCTGAGATCTTTAAAATTATCGGGTTTTTTGTTCTGCGCAGTCCCACTTCATAAGCGGATTTTACGTCAAGGGAAAGATGTACATACTGTCTGCCCATGGGTTTTAGGCTGGTTTTTAAAATCTGCCCTGCTGCTTTTGCTGTTGTGCCGTGATATAAAACCCTTGGCGGCTCTGTGGCTTTCTTCTCTATTTTTGAAGGTAGGGAATGGCCATAGGTTGCTCGGATTTTCCCATCCCTTATTTCGAACCGTTTTTTATAGGATTCAGTTATGACTTTTTGTAAATCATCTATTGTGACACCTTTAAAACTCCTGGAGTGGTTTTTTAATCCCTGCAGTAGTGCCTCTACATCAACCCAGCCCTTTTCATCTAAAGTTAAGCCATAATCCTGTGGGGCATGTCTTAATGCATGTGCCATAGTTTTGCTCAGTTTTATGTATTTTTTCTCCATCATAATGCTCACTCCCGTGTAATATTATAGCTTATACTTGGCGGAAGCTACATCGCATGGTACTGCTGTGCTGTACATTTATCAGCAAAACCCCATGGAATTCTGCTTCCGTTCAAGCTGAAAGGGGAGGGGTGTCCCTCCTTGACTGAGATTTAAAGTTATTGACACCTCTGTTATTTTTATGCTACCATCACTTCAAAACCGTTAGAAACAGGTTCCTGTATCTACAGGCGGCAGTTCTTTGCTATCACTACCCAAAAAAACCGAGAAGAGAGTAAAACTGAGTTGAGCCATAGAGAGCCGGGATACCGGATTCCAGCGAGCAGGTATCACACCCGTCCTTACAAATGGTGTTAATACCCGTTTTTACGTAAGGCGATTCTAAATCAGGCAACTTCACCTGTCCCTACTTAAGGGTGGGTGTTTATCGCATAGATAACTAAATAAGATGAGAGGAGACGAGTTGAGATGAGAGGTTTAAGATTAGTTGAGTCGAGAAGGGTTTTTCAGGTATTTTTGTTGGGAGCTATCCTCGCATTGTTTGTCGGGATTTTCACCTCATGCAGTAGTGGCGATTCCAATGGAGCTGCATCCGGAGATGCTGAATCCACCAGCGAAAGTAGCATCAAGACCATCGGTATCGTCCAGATCATGGAACACCCCTCACTTAACACCATCAGAGAATCATTCATCGATCAGCTTGAAAATGAAGGCTATCATGATGGAGAGAACATCAAAATCGATTATCAGAATGCACAGAGCGATCAGACCAATTTGAAGACGATTTGCCAGAAGTTTGCCAATAATAACTATGACCTGATTGTTGCCATTGCCACACCTTCTGCACAGGCAGCTGCCGGGGAAACAAAGGATATACCGGTGCTGTTTGCGGCTTGTACTGATCCTGTGAGCGCAGGCCTTGTGACCAGCCTTGATAAGCCTGGTGGCAATGTAACAGGAACTTCAGATGCGGTTTCAGCAGAGCAGATCATGGAGCTTGCCCAACGCATCACCCCTGATTTCAAAACCATCGGCGCACTTTACAATTCAGGAGAGGCTAATTCGGTTTCGGTCATTAACAACCTCAAGGAATATGCCGGCAGGAACGGCATGACTGTTGTTGAGGCCACTGTTACCAACACATCTGAGGTGCAGCAGGCGGCCCAGACCCTTGCGGAAAAGGCTGATATTTTGTTTTCACCGATTGATAACACTGTTGCCTCAGCAATGCCGGTTGTTGCTCAGGTGTTAAAACCAGCAAAGAAACCGATCTATGTGGGCGCTGATTCCATGGTCAAGGATGGCGGTCT
>CAZZEY010000147.1:0-4265 GCA_964653445.1 uncultured Syntrophaceticus sp.
CCTCCCCGAAATTTTAAACGGAGTACTTCGGAAAAGGACCTCTTTTTTACCTTAACAAGTTTAGTATAAACATCTGCTTTACGGACTACAATACTGTCATTTTTCTGTAAAGGATAGCCTATCTGTCCATCTATGGTCAGCATCACATCTGTGGTATCTGTTTTCATAATGATCCGGATTTCCTGATTATCAGAAAGAACAAATGGCCTGGCATTGAGGCTGTGGGGACAAACAGGTGTAACCACCATTAATTCTAACTGAGGATTTACAATAGGGCCACCTGCTGAAAGTGAGTATGCTGTGGATCCTGTTGGGGAAGCCACAATAACACCATCTGCTCGATAGGTTGCCAGGTAATCGCTGCCCAAATAGGTTTCCAGACTGATAATCCGAGAGATAGGTCCCTTGCTGATCACAACATCATTTAAAGCAATAAAATCTTTCAGCGGTAACCCCTCACGCTGTACCTGGGCTGACAGCATCATACGCTGCTCGATCTCATAATCCCCTTTAAGAAGTCTACCTAAAGCAGGAAAAAGGTCCGGTATCTCAAGATCGGTCAAAAAGCCCAGATGTCCAAGGTTAACTCCCAGAATTGGAATCCCCTTATCTGCAACCTGTCGGGCAACCCCAAGAATCGTCCCATCTCCTCCCAGTGTCATGACCAACTCAACATCCTCCTGAAAATCGATTTCAGGGCAGCCAAAGGAGGGGGCATACATACTCTCAGTAGATTGGGGCAGTATAACCTTGACATCCCGTGTCTTAAACCATTCCATGAGGGATTGGAGAAACCTGCCCCTCCTGGTCTTGCGCATATTTACAACCAAGCCTACCTGTTTCATCTACGCCTCCTCAATTTTCCTTGCGCTGCCGGTCCACCAGCACAGAATGTGCTTTTTCTACTACCAATTCTACATCTGGCACAACATCCAGTTCAATGGTTTCCTGACCGACTGCAAGCCATAAAAAGAATTCCAAATTGCCATCTGTTCCGGTAACAGGTGAATATGTAATCCCTTTGTATTGAAAACCAGACTCCCGGGCCTTTTTAATCACATCAAGGAGAACCTGTCGGTGGATCAAAGGCTCCCTGATGATACCACCCTTACCCACTTGTTCGGGTCCAGCTTCAAACTGGGGTTTTACAAGGGCGATCACCTCTCCACTGCTGTTCAGCAGTTCTCTTACAGCAGGAAGTACCTTTCCCAGTGAAATAAAAGAAAGATCAAGTGTCACCAGATCAGCCTTGGCTCCTAGCTGCTCAGGTGTAAGATAACGAAGGTTCACCCTCTCCATAACATGCACTCGGGGATCCTGACGCAGTTCCCAGGCAATCTGCCCATATCCCACATCTACAGCAAACACCTTTTGTGCACCCAAACTTAACAGGCACTGGGTGAAACCACCGGTTGAAGCACCGGCATCCAGGACAACCTTCCCCTTGATAGGTATCTTAAATTCATTTAATGCACCCTCCAGCTTAAGACCACCTCGGCTGACATAAGGGCATGGGTCCTGTTTAACCTTAATCTCACCCAATGGATCCACCAGGGTCCCCGGCTTTTCTATCCTTTTTCCTTGATAAAAAACAACTCCTGCCATCAGACCACGTTTGGCCCGCTCACGGCTTTGGAAAAATCCCTTTTCCACCAAAAGTTGATCAATGCGTTTCCTCTTATTACTCACACCTTACAACCAGCCCTTCTCCTTGATGAAATTAACGATACCCCCAGCATCTAAACCCATATCCCGGCGCAGGATATCAGATGCACCATGCTTAACAAAGCAATCAGGGATACCCATTCTGGCTGTTTTACCTGAAAAACCATGATCTGAGAGCAGTTCCAGCACTGCACTGCCAAAACCACCTGCCACAACATTCTCCTCCAGAGTGAGAACCCTTTTGGTCCTGTTTGCCCATTCCAGGATTAACTGCTTATCTAAAGGCTTAACAAACCGGCAGTTGATTACCGCAATCTCTTTTCCGTCCCTGGAAAACTGCTCTGCGGCCTCAAGTGCCTGGTAAACAAGGGGGCCCACAGCAAATATTACCAGATCTGAACCCTCTCTAAGCAGTTCTCCCTGCCCCTGGGGTATCTCCTGCTGCTGGTAATCAACTTCTAGCAGTGGGCCTGCACCTCTTGGATAGCGGATTGCTACAGGACCTTGATAGTTAACAGCACTTTTGAGCATAGACACCAGCTCATTTTGATCCCGAGGCACCATTACTGTCATCCTGGGTATATGGCGGAGGTAGGAAAGGTCAAAAATCCCCTGGTGTGTTTCACCATCCTCACCAACAATGCCCCCCCGGTCCAGGGCAAAGATAACATGAAGTCCCTGCAGAGCTGTATCATGGATCAACTGATCATAGGCTCTCTGCATAAAAGTGGAATAAATTGCTACAACAGGCAGACAACCCGCTCGAGCCAGACCTGCAGCCATGGTCACCGCGTGCTCTTCTGCTATACCTACATCAAAAAAACGTTCTGGATAATTCACAGCAAAATCATGCAGTCCGGTACCATCTGACATGGCTGCTGTAATAGCCACCATATCATGGTGTTCTGCAGCCAGATCAACAACTGCTTTACTGAACACCTTTGTAAATGATGGAGCACAACCTTTAGCTTTGGGCAGACCTGTTTTCAGCTCAAAAGAGCCGATACCATGAAATTTATCAGGATATTTTTCCGCTGGTTTATATCCTTTTCCCTTTTTGGTGTTTACATGCACAATAACTGGCCCAGACAGTGTTTTTGCCCTGTCCATAACCTGAATCAACTGATTGATATTATGCCCATTGATCGGCCCCAGATAGGTAAAACCTAATTCTTCAAACAGCATTCCCGATACCAGCAAATACTTCACACTGCCTTTGACACGCTCTGCTGCCTTAAACACCCGTGGCCCTATGTTGGGAATGCGCTGCAGCGCCTCTTTTATCTCTCCTTTGCTCTTGTGATAAAAGGGATCTGTTCTAAGTCTACTTAGGTAACCGGAAAGTGCACCCACATTTCTGGTAATGGACATCTCATTATCATTGAGAACAACGATCAGGCGAGTTCCTAACTGACCCGCATGGTTTAATGCTTCAAAGGCCAATCCCCCGGTCAGTGCGCCATCCCCGATGACAGCGATCACTGAATAATCATCCTGTTTCAAATCCCGTGCCAGCGCCATCCCCAGTGCAGCTGAGATCGATGTGCTGCTGTGACCGGTTTCAAAACAATCGTGGGCACTTTCACTACATTTGGGAAATCCGCTTAAGCCCTTATACTGCCGAAGAGTAGTCATTTTGTCGCGTCTGCCGGTAAGAATCTTGTGAATATAACTCTGGTGTCCAACATCCCAGATGATCTTATCTTTTGGGGAATCAAAAACATAATGAAGTGCTATAGTAAGTTCAACCACACCAAGATTAGGTGCCAAATGGCCACCTGTACTAGAAACAGTCTCCAGGAGATAATCTCTTATCTCCTGGGCCAGGCACTCCATCTGACAAATAGACAGAGTGCGAAGATCAGAGGGTTGTTCAATCTTTTCTAATATCAAAAGCTTCACCTTTTCCCTTTAATTGAAAATATTTCGTGTTTGGTCAGTTTTTCGAACCAGGCAGCGATCTGCCCAATGCGGAACATAATCTCTGTAGCTTCATTTAGCGCAACTCCCTTACCTACCGCTTTACCCCCTACAGTAAGAGCAGCCACCACTCCGGTCATCACAGTGGTCAAGAGGCTGGTATCCAACCCAGGACTGTCTGTCAGCAGTCGAAAAACAATTGCCACTCCAATGGCGCCCCCTACTGTGGCACAGATATCACCCATCACATCATTACAAATGATTGAAACTTGATCAGCATTTTTTACCAGCATAACAGCCTGCCGGGCTCCCCAAACCCTATTGGCAGCCCGGGCATTTAAAGGACTGATTTCCGCGGCTGCTGCTGCAAAACCGATCATATCAAACAAAACACCGATAAGAATAATTATTAATAATAGCAGCAATGCTAAGATAAGAGTTGTCATTTTACCCAGAAAAATATCAGATAAGTAGCTAAACAGCAGGCTGAGAACAAATGTGAGCAAAGCATTGCCGAAACCTCGACGGAGCCATCGGTTTTGTTCAGGCATTCAGGTCACCACGGAATATTATTAATAAATAGGTTGGGGTAAGGTGCTTAACCTTGTCCTCCAACCTTGATAATTAACCTTGCAAACAGGTGGTCTCCTGTTGAGTAAATATTGTGGCTTAGGTCTAGC
>CAZZEY010000148.1:0-4257 GCA_964653445.1 uncultured Syntrophaceticus sp.
CATAGCTTTTATCTGTACCGCCAGGTACAATTTTATGCAGAAAAACAATCTCTGCGCCTTCTTCTGTTACAGCCACAGAATAATTAACAACCCCGCGCAACTTTTCAGCCAACTCTGTCAGCTGATGGTAATGGGTGGCGAAAATTGCTCTGGGTTTAATGTGATTATGAAGATATTCCACAATCGCCCAGGCGATACCCAGGCCGTCAAATGTTCCTGTACCCCTTCCCACTTCATCAAGTACAATAAAGCTATCCTTTGTAGCATGATGGAGAATATAGGAAACCTCGTTCATCTCCATCATAAAGGTGCTCTGGCCCTTTCCCAAATCATCCAGTGCCCCGGCCCGCACAAAAATACGGTCCACAACCCCTATTTCTGCCTCTTCCGCAGGGATAAGCGATCCGCACTGGGCTATCAAAATCAGTGCTGCCATCTGGCGCATATATGTTGATTTACCCGCCATATTGGGACCTGTTAGAATATGGATTCTATTATCTTCCTCACCTATTTGCAAACAGTTGGGAACAAAAGAACCCTCCCGCATAAGCTGTTCCAGAACCGGGTGACGGCCATTTTTGATGTTAATAATTCCTTTATCATTGATCTTCGGCCTGACATAATTATTACGTGCAGCAGTCTCTGCAAAAGAAGCCAAACAGTCGATTTGGGCAACCAGCCGCGCGTTTTTACGAACTTCTTCTGCTGCTGTCTGTGCCTTTTCTCGAATTTCGAGAAATAACTGGTATTCCAACTCCTGCAGGCGATCTGCTGCTCCTAAAGATTTTGCCTCCTGCTCTTTTAATTCCGGTGTAAAAAAACGCTCACCCTGGGTTAAAGTCTGTTTTCTGATATAGTTGTCGGGAACAAGGTGCAGATTCGGTTTAGTGACCTCAATATAATAACCAAATACTTTATTAAATCCTATTTTTAAAGACCTGATCCCTGTGCGTTTCCTCTCCTCTGCCTCCATTTTTTTAATCCAGTCTTCTCCTTGATCGATCATTTCTCTCAGTGTATCAATCTCGGAGTTGTATCCGCTTCTGATAACTCTACCGTTTTTGGGATTGACAGGAGGATTGTCGACCAACGCCTGGAAAATCAATTGCTGTAATTCAGGAAGCGGGTCCAGCAAACTGCCCAATTTATTCAGCAGGCTGCTGTTTGTTTGCTGGATGGTTTTTTGTAAATGGGGGATTACAGCTAGAGAATTGGCTAGAGCAAGCAGATCCCGGGGATTAGCCATCAACCATTCTATCCTGCTGATAATGCGTTCCAGGTCATATATACTGCTTAAGTAATCTCTGATATCCTTGCGCAAAAAAAAACTCTCAGCCAGTTCCTGGACAGACTCCTGTCTTTCCTCTATTTCGACCACATCAATCAGGGGTAATTCCAGCCAACGCCGCAAAAGGCGGGCACCCATTCCTGTCAAGGTGCGGTCTAATGCCCACAAGAGGCTGCCCTCTTTCTTCCCATCCCGTAATGTTATAAACAGTTCTAGGTTTCTAACTGTCATGGCATCAAGATACATATTGCTGCTAGGTGTATAAACCTCTATCTTACGAAAGGGAAGTTTATCTATTTTTTGTGTCCCCTGTAAATAAACAAGAAGGTTTGATGCCGCGGCTAAACCCTCTTTCATCACCTTCTGATCGAGGCCCACCAAATTTTCCTGCCCAAACTGAACATTTAAGAGATCTGCTGGTGCTTGATTTACTTCGGTAAAAAGCACCTTATCGTTCCAGCAGTCCCCCAACAGAGCATGAAAAAATGACAACTGTCCGCTGGCAGTTATACACTCTGTAGGTTGGATGCGGTTTACCAAATCCAATAAATATGCTGTCCTATCTGAACCAGATAATTGGGCAACCTGAAATTCTCCTGTACTAATATCACTCCACGCACAGCCGATATTATCTTTTTTATGGTAGAGCGAAATAATGTAATTGTTATTGGCCTGATCAAGAAACGCCGGATTTAAAACAGTACCGGGGGTTGCCACCCTTACAACATCTCGTTTAACAATACCCTTTCCCGGTTTGGCTTCTTCAAGCTGTTCACAGATGGCAACCTTATAACCCTTTTCCAACAGCCGATTGAGGTAGTTTTCCGCAGCGTGATAGGGCACTCCACACATTGGTACTTTTTTGTTTTTGCCAACCCCGCGGCTGGTAAGGACAATATCCAGTTCCCTCGCTGCCTGCTTGGCATCCTCCCCAAATAGTTCATAAAAATCTCCCAAACGAAAAAAGAGCAAACAATCCGGATACTGTTCTTTGATTGACTGATACTGATTCATCAAGGGAGTAGTACTGCCCACTGCTGCCACCTCTAATTATTAGCTGCAGCCGGAACAGCCGTCACAGCAATCAGTTGAACAGGTTTCACCTCTTAAAACCTGGTTAATAACAGTGTTGACCTGCTGCAGCAATTGATTAAATCTCTGCTGTGCGGAAAAATAGGCTTGAATGGTTTTATCATTTTTTACTTTTTCCTGCAGCTGATTGAATTGATCAATTTCTGCATCACTTATCTCTTCGCCAGAATCCTGGGCATTTTTAATCGTTTGAAATTTTTGCTGAAACTCGTTGATCAACCGCACTGATTCCGGATTACTGTCAAGATTTTTTTCTGCTGCCTGCAGTATTGTCGCTTCTTCAGTATCCAATAGCGCATGCCCGAGTTCCTGTGCTTTTGCCATTACTGACATATCGACACCTCCTATAGTTGTTTATAATTAATTTCTGGAAAGAGGAACAGATCCCTCTTTTTAATGAACCTTTTTTATTTCACCTGACAGGTTCCAGGTTTGAGCACTTGTAATTTGGACATCTGCTAGTTTACCTGTAAGATCACTTTCATCCGAAGCTTCAAAATTAACAATTTTGTTGGTTGTTGTCCGGCCGCTCCAGCGTTCTGGATCCTTTTTGCTTCTACCTTCCACAAGCACCTCTACAACTTGGTTTACTAAAGGGAGGTTCCGTTCCAGTGTAATTTTATTTTGCACATTGAGCAGCCTTTCTAACCGGTTCTTTTTCACCTCTCCTGGTACCTGTTCTGATATTTTGGCTGCCGGTGTTCCTTCTCTAGGAGAATATAAAAATGTATAGGCTGCGTCAAACCTGATCTTTTTTACTAAATCAAGGGTATCGAGAAAATCCTCCTCAGTTTCTTCAGGGAACCCAACAATAATATCAGTAGTAATACTGGCATCTGGTACCTTTTCTCTGACACTCCTGATCAGTTCCATATATCTTTCCCTTGTATAACCCCTGTTCATTTTTTGTAATATTTTGTTGCTTCCTGCCTGCAAAGGAAGATGAAAATGCTCACAAATTTTGCGTGATCCAGCGATTGTATCTATCAATTCCTCAGTAAAGTCCCTGGGGTGAGAGGTCATATATCTGATCCTGGATAAACCATCAATCTTATCGAGCTGCTCCAGTAATCTAGCGAAATTAGTCTCACCGTCCAGATCCTTTCCATAGGAGTTCACATTCTGTCCGAGCAGCATTACTTCCTGGTAGCCGCTTTCTGCTAATTCTGCCACCTCTTGATAGATCGCCTCAAGAGGACGGCTTTTCTCTCTTCCTCTGGTATAAGGAACAATACAGTAGGAACAAAAATTGTTGCAGCCATACATTATGGTGACATATGCCTTCACCTTACTGGTGCGGCAGGCAGGCAGCAATCCGGGCACATCTTCACATGCATCATCAGCTATTACCCGTTTGCTCTCTGCTTCACGCAGAAATTCAGGCAGATGGTGATAGTTGCGTGTCCCAAATATTATGTTGACAAAACGGGCTTTATTGATCAGTTGATCCCGTATTACTGGGTTGTGGGTCATACATCCACCTACTGCGATTATCAGGTTGGGGTTATTCTTTTTTCTGTGTTTCAAATTCCCCAGTAAACCCAAGGCTCGCTGTTCAGCACTTTTTCTAACATAACAGGTATTGAGAATAATAATATCTGCTTTCTCAGGATCCGGGGTCCATTGATACCCCTCTTTCTCAAGCAGGGCATGCATTATTTCGGTGTCATGTTCATTCATCTGGCAGCCTGAAGTCCATATATTAAACCTGCCTTTTGCTTCCATTTTTGCTCCCCCTACTTTTAAAAAACTCGGTCCAGGAACTAACACAAGGTTTGAAACTATTATTAAATAATACACCATATTACTTTTAATTGAAAGGTCGCTATTTATAGCATAAATTAATCACTTCTGGGAGGAGTAAATATGACCAACTC
>CAZZEY010000149.1:0-4255 GCA_964653445.1 uncultured Syntrophaceticus sp.
ATCTGCTAGGTGGACTTACTGGGGATACCTATGGAGCTTCCTGTGAATTGATAGAAATTATCGCACTCCTAACTGGAATTATTCTAACTATTGGCTAAAAAGCAGCATTTAACAGGAGGTATTTATAATGACAAAACTATTTCTGGTGCGCCACGGTGAAACCATATGGAATCATATTTCACGCTACCAGGGACATTCTGATGTTGAACTAAGTGATACCGGAAGGGAACAGGCAAGGCTGTTGGCAGATAGATTGAGCGCGGAAAAAATAAAAGCTGTTTATTCCAGTGATTTAAAAAGAGCATATGAAACCGCATCTATTTTAGCTGCTCCTCATAAATTAAATGTGCAAATGGCCAAAGAACTGAGGGAAATAAATTTCGGTGTATGGGAAGGCCTGACCTATAAAGAAATTACTGAACAATATAAGGAACTGGCAGAAAAGTGGTATCAATCACCAGCAGATGTTCGGATACCTGAAGGAGAGACCTTTGTTGAACTAAGAGAAAGAGCATATAATGCAGTCCTAAAGCTATTACAAGAAAACGAACCAGGAACGATTATCATTGTTGCCCACGGCGGCACCATCAGAGCGATCATCTGCGGCTTAATGGATATTGATCTGAATCACGCTTTTAGGATAAAACAAGATAATACAGCTCTTAACATAATCGAATATTACCAGGGATCCATTGTTTTATCACTGCTGAATGATACCAATCACTTGAACTCTCACCGGGTCTAGAGTACACGGCACATTGTTGTTTACTTTAGGATAAGATGCTAAAATGAATCTCAATAAGCGGGGATTGAAAGGAGTTTTTGCTGTGACCGAGGATAGATTTGGAAAAATAGGCCTAACCTTTGATGATGTATTACTTGTACCTGGAAAATCTTCAGTTCTGCCGCGGGATGTAGATGTTACTACATTATTAACAAATGAGATCAAACTGAATATTCCCATTCTCAGCGCAGGGATGGATACTGTAACCCAGAGCAGAATGGCTATTGCTATGGCTCGAGAGGGTGGCATCGGAATCATACATAAAAATATGAGCATAGAACAACAGGCATCAGAGGTGGATAGAGTAAAAAGATCAGAGCATGGTATTATCACTGATCCGTTTTTTTTAAGCCCCCAGCATCTGGTCAAAGATGCCCTGGAATTGATGGAACATTACCATATATCAGGTGTTCCTATAACAGTTGAAAAAAAACTGGTTGGGATTATCACCAATAGAGATATTCGTTTTGAAGATAATCTGCTTCGGCCTATCAGTGAAGTGATGACCAAGGATAATCTCATCACAGCACCTGTTGGGACCACACTACAGGAGGCTAGAAAGATTTTATGGAGCCATAAAATTGAAAAACTGCCTATTGTTGATGCTGAGAATAATTTATGCGGCTTAATCACAATCAAAGATATAGAAAAGGCTCGACAGTATCCCAATTCAGCCAAAGACTCTAAAGGGCGTTTAAGAGTTGGTGCTGCCATTGGTGTGGGGGCAGATTATAAAGAGCGCTTAAGTGCTCTGGTGGAAGCCGGAGTTGATGTTATTGTTGTGGATACTGCCCATGGCCATTCCCAGGGGGTATTACAGGCGGTAGAAACCATCAAGGGCATATACCCGGATCTTCAGCTTGTTGCTGGCAATATTGCGACAGCGGAGGCTACAAAAGATCTGATCAAGGCCGGGGCTGATGCTGTTAAGGTAGGAATTGGGCCCGGATCTATCTGTACTACAAGGGTTGTTGCAGGGATCGGTGTCCCTCAAATTACTGCAATTAATGAGTGTTCCCAGGAAGCGAAAAAATACGGTAAACCCGTTATTGCTGACGGTGGTATTAAATACTCCGGGGATATCACTAAAGCTTTAGCTGCAGGTGCGAGCACTGTTATGCTGGGCAGCCTGTTAGCCGGAACAGAAGAAAGCCCTGGAGATTTAGAGATCTATCAGGGTAGAAAGTATAAGGTTTACCGAGGGATGGGTTCACTGGGTGCGATGCGCTCCGGTAGTGCTGACCGCTATTTTCAAGAGGAAAAGGCAGATAAACTGGTGCCAGAGGGTGTAGAAGGAAGAGTTCCTTATCGCGGCCAGGTATCTGAGATAGTATTTCAGTTGGTTGGGGGACTGCGTGCTGGGATGGGTTACTGTGGTGTAAATAATATTGAAGAACTCAAGAACAAAACTAAATTTATCAGGATTACCAATTCTGGCTTACGGGAGAACCATCCGCACAGTGTGGATATCACCAAAGAGGCTCCTAACTATAGTTATTAGCACAGGTAAGTAAGTATGGTGGATGATCAGGAAAGAGGATGATTATGTTTCAATCCAGGGAGGAACTAGAGGAAAAACTGTCTGAACATCATTACCTCATCGATAAAGATACTGCTACAGTTGTATTTCTGGCTATAAAACTGCAAAAACCCCTGCTAGTGGAGGGGCCTGCTGGGGTTGGTAAAACAGAATTGGCCAAGGTGCTTGCTGCAGTGACCAACAGTAGGTTGATCCGTCTTCAGTGTTATGAAGGATTGGATGAAGCCAAGGCCCTTTACGAATGGAACTATCAAAAACAACTGCTCTATCTGCATTTAAAACAAAATGAAAGCAAATCATGGCATAAGACAAAAGATGACATTTTTACCCCTGAGTTTCTCCTGCGTCGTCCCCTGCTGGAGGCATTGGAGTCCACAGATCCGGTGGTACTTCTAATTGATGAAGTAGATAAATCTGATGAGGAGTTTGAGAGTTTTTTGTTGGAAATCCTTTCGGACTACCAAATATCTATCCCAGAATACGGAACTATTAAAGCAAATAGTGTGCCTTTGACTGTGCTGACCAGCAACAATTTTCGAGATTTCGGTGATGCCTTAAAAAGGAGATGTATTCACCTTTACCTGGACTATCCAACCTTTGAGCGTGAGTTAGAGATCATTAATCTGAAAGTTCCCGGTATTAATCAGGTATTAGCCCAACAGCTGGTGAGTTTTGTGCAGGTTGTTCGCAAACAGAGTCTAAGAAAACCACCAAGTATAGCTGAAACCATAGATTGGGCGAGAGCTCTTATGGCTCTTTGTGCAGATCAAATTGATTCCGATATTGTGCAGAATACATTAAGCATACTTTTAAAGTACCAGTCAGATATCGAAAAAATCCTACCCCGGGTATCTTCTCTGCTTTCTCAAGATTAGGAGGTTCATCTTTGCTGGAAGAAAAAATATTAGAATTTGCCAGGCTGCTGCGAAAAGGCGGGGTCAAAACTTCTGTTGACCAGATAACTGCAGCTTTGCAAGCTATTGCTGTGGTAGGTTTAGCTCCGCAAGATTTCTATACAGCCCTTCTTTCCACCCTGATTTTGGATAAAATTGACCAACCACTTTTTGATAAGCTATTCCGTCTGTATTTTTTTTCTCTAAATGAGGGCAGTTTAACAAATCAAATAAAAACTGATAATCAGATAAATAATGATCTAACTGCTGCTCAAGAACTCGTGGATAGTATCGAGGGAATGGGCATGGGAAGGGGTGCTGGTGCTTCTCCGCACATCCTGTTGGTAAAAGCTGTCAGAGAATCAAACTATCCATTATTGCGCAAATTGGGACTGATGGGAATACAAAGTCTTGGTGATCTGGATAAAGGAGCAATTGATGAAATAGATAAACTTGTTGTTCGGGCGAAGGTTGCTATTGGCTGGTTTCAGGCAGTGAACACACTGGAAAAAATACGGGTTGAGGAAAAAGTGAGTGAGACCAGGTATTCTAAATGGCTGGAATGCCTATCTTTCCTCGAGCTCTATCTAGAATCTCTGATAGAGGATGTGTTAGTAAAAAAATACGGCTCTGATGCCCTAGAGGAAATAGCTGCTGCTGCCAACCTCAGGGAAAAGGAGTTTTACAGGTTGGACAAAATAGAAATTCAAGAGATCAGGAAGCATATCACCAAATTGGCACGCAAACTTGCATCAAAGTATGCTCGTCGCTATCGGAGAGCTAAACATGGGAACATCGATCTGCAAAGAACGGTAAAGAACGCCATGATAAATGGGGGAACCCCTATTCACCTAAAATACAGGAAAAGAGTGATCAGTAAACCTGAGCTGATCCTGCTCTGTGATGTTTCCGGTTCAGTTGCAGTGTTTAGTCAATTTATGCTCCAACTTGTTTATACCATCCAGAACAGATTCAGTCATATAAGGTCATTTCTCTTTGTTAACACAGTTGAGGAGGTCACAGAATACTTTAAAAATA
>CAZZEY010000150.1:0-4252 GCA_964653445.1 uncultured Syntrophaceticus sp.
ATTTTGATATCAGGCATTTCCCTGCGGATCACCCGACTGGCTTCCAGACCGCTGGTACCAGGCATCTTTAAATCCATAAGAATTACATCCGGGTGGAGACTGCGGGCTAAATTGATAGCTCCCTGCCCATCCCCCACCTCATCACATATTTCAATATGGGGATCCAGCTCCAATACTCGCCGTAACCCTTCTCTGATCAAAGGATGGTCATCAGCTATAAGAACCCTGATCTTCTCCATCTGTTTCTCCCTCCTCAACAACAGGAACTACCAAAATGATTTCTGTTCCCCTACCAGGAACAGAGTTCACTCTTAATTCACCCTTTATAATACGGGCGCGTTCCATCATATTCAGCAATCCAAAATGACCATTAAGGTTCACAGCAGTTTGGACATCAAATCCATTACCATCATCCTTGATAACTGCATAAATTCGCTGAGGATGAAGTTCCAGTTTCACTGTTACTGCACTGGCCTCAGCATGCTTTTGTATATTGTTCAATGCATCCTGTATAATCCGGAAAACGGATATTTCCAGGTACTTGCTGTACCTTCTCTCCTTACCGAACAGGTGATATTCCACAGGAATTTTGTGACGTTCTTCGAAGTTCTTAAGATAGCGGGGCACCTCGCCAGCAAGACCGAGATCATCCAGAGACATAGGCCTCAGATCGAAGATGGTCTTCCTGATATCCTTCAAAGTGTCTCTAACCATATCTTTTAATTTTCCAAGCTCAGAACGCAGTTTGTCTGCGTCATGAATGAGCAGTTGTTCACAGTATTCCGCTCTCAGCACAATATTAGCCAGATTCTGAGCCGGACCATCATGAATCTCACGGGCTATGCGCCTGCGCTCCTCCTCCTGGGCTATAATAATCTTTAATCCGGCCTTCTGCTGTTTCTGTATATCACCAATTTTCGAACCGATCTGATTAATTGTGCCTTCCAAAAACTGCAGAACAACACTTAATTTAGTGACCAGTGTTTCCGCCTGGTCCACAGTTTGGGAAACCCGCATCATACTGCGTTCCAATTCATTTCGCCTTTGACGCAGGTTTTTTTCCTGTTCCCGCAGTACAGACAGGCGTGATTTTAATTCCATGGCCTTTTCATAGGCCTCTTTAACCTGTTCTTCGGAGTAGGTATCAAAATCACGGCTGACCACCATCAAGTGCAGCCGCGCCTCTTTTTCTGATCGGCTGAGGCTGTCAACCTGTTGGATAGTTTCAAGAGTTTCCCGCTGCGCTGCCATTAACTCCTGCTGTATCCTCTGCTGCTCACTGCGAGCGTTTTCTGCAATATTATAAATGGCATCCTGACCACTTTCTATTGCAGCAAGGGTCTCCTTAACAACTCTATCCAGAACCTCAACCTCCACCCATAGGTACCTCCTAGTATCCCAGTTTCGCACACTATTTCAATTAGTTTTATGACATTGCCACATTACTGGTGGTCATGGTTAATTTAAGCATTTCGACATATTTAGTCTGCTTTCCTGCAAAGTTATTTAAAATTAACTGAAAATATCAACATCCTAGAACTAAAGACCCAAAACCTTGCGAGCCTCATTCTGCAGTTTATCTACACCGTCCTGCTCTGCTGCTTCAGTGTAGATCCTGAAGAGCGGTTCTGTACCAGATGCGCGTATTAGGACCCAACTCCCATCAGCGAAAACCAGTTTCACTCCGTCTTTTGTGATGCGCTCCACGACCTTCTGCCCGTTGATCTCCTCTGGTGACCAATTTTCGATTCTCTTCAGCATTTTATCCTTTTCTTCTGGTGCGCACCTCAAATCTAAGCGGACACTGACCAGAGTTCCGAATTCATCAGTAAGCTCCTGATACAGTTCATCTAAAGACTTCTTCCGGGCTGACAGCATTTCCACAATCAAAGAAATAGCCAGGATACCGTCTTTTTCGGGAACATGCCCCTGGACACTCATACCCCCGCTTTCCTCACCACCCAGGACGCTGCGGTGATGGATTAATGATTGCCCGATATACTTGAAACCAACAGGAGTTTCCACAACAGGAAGTCCGTATTCATCAGCTAAACGGTCCAGCATATGGGTTGTAGCGACAGTACGAGCCACTGCCCCCCGCCAGTTGCGATCTTCTAATAGATAATAAAGAATAAGGGGTAAGATTTGGTTGGGCGAATAGTATTTTCCGTTGCGGTCAATTACACCAAAACGGTCGGCATCCCCATCCAGTGCCAGCCCAATATCGGCTCCCTTTTCTAAAACAGCCTCTCGTAAAGAGGCGAGACCACGCTCATTGGGATCCGGAAGATACCCTCCAAACAAAACATCCCTGTAGTCATGGATCACCTCCACCTGGCTTTTTGTTCCTTTCAATAGTTCTTCAAGATAACCTCTGCCTGCTCCCCACATAGGGTCAAAAACGATCTTCAAACTGCCCCGGTGGATGGCGCGGTAATTCAGCACCCTCTGCAGATGGGCAAAATAGAAAGGCTTAGCATCCAACTCACGTACAAGGCCGCGTTCTTTTCCTCTATGTTCCGGAAGAAAACAAATATCATCAAACTGCAGAGAGTCCAAATGCCTTTCAATAGCTTCTGTTATCTCTGGAGTAGCAGGTCCTGCGTAATCGGGAATAAACTTAATCCCATTGTATTCAGGTGGGTTATGGCTTGCAGTGATCATCACCGCCCCACCGGCATCAAGGGCTTTCACAGCGAAAGCTGTCGCCGGAGTAGGGGTAGCTGCCGCAGGCAGCCAGGAGATGATATCGTTCCCTGCCATTACACCAGCCACATTTGCAGCAAAATGCTCTGATAAAAAGCGGTTATCATAACCGATGACAACACCCTTTTCAGCCAACCCGGACTCTTTTAAATAACTGGCAATTGCCTGTGCCACCAAGCGCACATTGGCAAATGTGAAATCCTCAGCTACCAAATCACGCCAGCCATCGGTCCCAAATTTGATCTTTTTCACATCATTCCCCCTCACTTTTTCTCCATAGAAGACCATTTTCTTGCCTCCTGCATAATTATAGTACATTTTCCAAACAGATACCTATTTTTTTCGGCAGCAACAAAGCTAAGTGAATCAAACCAAAATAAAAAGAGCGCCTCCTATTTGGGACGCCAATTTCCTGCTGTAAGAACTGCTCTACTCCCCAGGATCATCCTGAATTTTTGTGTTGTGCATTAGCTCATCTTCTTTTTTGTCAATATAAAGAGACCCTTTTGCATCAAGGACAGCCAATTCCACTTCTCCAGGTTTTTTTATGCCCTGCTTGTTCAGCTCATTGATCAGCCAGGACTCATCCAGGTTGTTCTGATCCAGGTTCTGATATATGACCTCCCCATCCACAATCAATTCAGTGCTGATACCCTGATACTGGCTTTCTATTTTCAGGTCCTCTCTTGTTGCAGGCATTTTGTGGGTTTTCAGCTGTACACTTAATAACCCATTGGGTTCCAAAACAGCAAACTCCACATCTGCTATATTAAAAAAGCCCTGACTGCGCAGCTGCATTAGCAGATCATCGCTATTATAGTGCAGCTTTTCCATGTTCTTCTCAAGAATCTTGCCGTTCTGGATAACCAGAGCCGGTTCCCCCACCAGCAGTTTACGGGCAGGACGGCTCTTTAATGCAGCCAACCGCACCACATAGGACAAACCAGCAAAAACAAACAGTGCCAGCAGAAGAGGTCCAGGAGTTGTCCCTGTCTGTAGAACAACGCCCCCAGCAAGAAACCCTATCGTAATAATAACCAGGTACTCAAAAAAAGATAGTTGGCCTGTGCGCCCCTTTTCCAGCACTCGAGCAATAACCAAAACAGCGATAAAGGCAATTAAAGCCCTGATGGCCATTTCTGAGTAAAATGGAAGCAATATTATATCCCCCTTATTTTGTTTTTATCCGCTGGAATCGGAACTTATCCGCCACCTGCCGGAAAAGGTCAAAAATTTCCTCTCTCCCTTTTAGGCGCTGTAACCTGATTACTTTAGATTTTTCATCCATTAAAACTCACTCCCGTTAATATATTGATTAGCAGGATCAGGTCAATTATTACCAATTTCCATCTCTTTTATGCTTGGAGAAAAATAAACCACGCATTAACTGCGTGGTTATTAGGTTAAACTGTAAGACTTAAGTTGTTGATGGTGTCTTGGTCTCTTCCTTGGGTTTAGCAGACGGTTTCTTCCCTGTACCCGTATCAGCTCTATTATCTGTGCAGTAAAACCCAGAGCCTTTAAAAACAATAGCAACATTACGGGA
>CAZZEY010000151.1:0-4227 GCA_964653445.1 uncultured Syntrophaceticus sp.
ATGGGTTTCTGCTCTGCTGATAATAGTTTCTGCTCAATCACCAGTAAAGGACTGCCTGGAGAAATCTCCAGCTGATCGGCTATCTCCTGATCACAAGCCTCAGCACAAATAGTAACTTCATTTTTGACAGAGAACAATTCACCATGTTTGGCTACCATTTTTGCAAAAGGAATGTACTGGATCTCTTTTTCGATTAGAGGCTTGCCTTTAATATAAGGCATATATTTAATGTCATAGGCGACTGCCTGGTTTTCGGAATGAAGCAGCCTCTTTAAAACAATAACCTTTTCTTTGTTGGGTAGGGATAGAATACCCTGCACCTGTGGGTCAGGATCTACAATAGTAACATCCAATAACTTGACTCTCTGTTGATAACCGCTGGTAATATCCATCTCATCAAACCGCATTGTCAGCAGATCATAACGTGGGTATTCTACGAAATTACCTTTTCCAGGGACTGAACGCAGATACCCAGCCCGCGCTAGCAGTGACAGACCCTGCCGAACTGTCATTTTGCTGGTGTTGTATTCTTCGCAAAACTGAGATTCAGATGGAAGCATATCTCCCGGTTTAATTTGTCCGCTCTTAATTCGTTTGATCACATCTTCTGCAATCCGATAATATAACGGTTGCATTTTTATCACATCCGTGCTTCATTATTTTAAGGTTATACATTTGTTATTAAATAGTCAATTCAATTCCCATACCATTTTCAACTTACATATACCAGTATATAAATTAGCATATGGGCTCAACAAGGTCAAGGAGCAAATCTGTATCCCGGTATTTTGCTGGATTCACCAATAACACCTGACTGTGACTGTATCGCTCCTGCCAGTAACTGCGATTCGCTTTGCCGCTAATGGCAAGGATTTGCTTGCCCGGTTATTATGCAAACCCTGGGAAGATCGGAAAACAGGTATTGTTTGCAATTAAGTTTAAATAAAGGCTGCGGTAAGCAGCGGTATGTACAGACACCACACATATTAACCTGTTATGACATATCTATACAAGATCCGCGATTAAAAAGCACATCACCAATACAAATAACTGCTGTAATCTTCTAGATTATATGTTGTGGGCGCAGCGCTGCGGGGAAACACAGCATTATAGGTATCCCATACCTTAATAGCAATATACAACTCTACCTGGTTGTTCATTTGGGAAAAATCTATATTCAACAGCTGTTTTATCTTATTAATTCTATAATAAAGGGTATTGACATGAATATGCAGGATTTCTGCCGTGGTTTTCATGCTAAAACCAGTGTCCAGCAGAATCCTAAGAGTCGGCAGTAATGCGCAGTCTCCAGCATCATTCTGCTCTATCAGCTGCCCGAGGTTTTTTCGGCAGTAAGCTTTTATATACTCCGGTGACTGTGAGAAAACAAAACTGTAGATGCCCATATCAGAAAAGTGCTGTATAAAATTCTTTTTCCCCATTAGTCCGGGTATGGTCAGCGCAACACGCGCCTCATTAAAACTACTATTCAACTCTGCCACCGGGTATGGTCGCCCTATACCCAAAGAGGTAATTATATCAAATTTCTCTTCCACACTATTTTTATAACCCACAATATCCAGACAATCAAGCAATTCCCTCTCATCTTCTCGGCTAATTCCTCCAGGGTATTAGCACTCCTTATATAACCCTTTTCGATGTATGTTTCAATATTATCTGGGTTATGGAAACTTGACCGCATATCTTTGCATGCTACAAGATTAAACTTCGGTGCTTCCTCAGGCCACTTGGCATCCCATACTGCCCATTTATAGTGCTCTGACTGCTGGCGCATGGCGTTGCAGATATAAGAATAAGGCAGTTCCTCATTAGCTTAGCGCTCTCCTTTTACATTAACACCGAGCCAGGGCTGGCGCATCAATGCATCTGCAAGAATAGGTGCATCTATAACTGCAAAATCAAAGTACATAGGCGCATGCGGTGCTTCATCCATAGCCGCCCCGATCCATAACCCCATTTTGTGACCATCACCGATATTAATCTTACCATGTACCATTTCATACATGTTCATATGAATAAACTCAGATGAAGGAATATAGTACTTCAGCATTTCAGGGTCTCCGCCGTAATCTCCGGTACAGAGAACCACACCTTTTTACCAATAAACTTAGTATAACTGCCTTCTTCCCCAGCTATAACACCTGTTACACGGCCATTGTCATCCCGGACGAGCTGAACAGCCGGTGTTTTATAGCGGAGATCTATGGCAGAACTATTTTCAACATTTTTCTTAAATGTATAAACCAAACCTGCGAGATAAGGATCTGAACCTTTTGGCACATAGGTCAATGCTTCTTCATTAGGCTCAATACGAAAACTCAATGTTCCATGAATTTCTAGCTTAGCTCCGGGCGTGGTTGTCTCAGCGATCGGTACAGCCACAGGCTTGCAGCCAACTGCTTCAGCCTTATCCATGATCCAGTCTGCAACTTTTCCGCTGTTATCAGCCCACAAGGAGATTACCCTCTGATCTCCTTTATAGGCATTATATCTCATTATCTCCTGAACAGCATCCATCTTATCGACTTCATTACCGATAGACTTTTGCATTTTAGAGTCGATAGCCCCATAATCAATTCCACGGAAGTTAACATTATCTGTCTTCTCTAGCAGAACCACTTTAGCCCCGTCATCAGCAGCTGAAAGTGCTGCACAACAACCACTTAAGCCAGCACCAACCACAACGACATCTGCTTCTACAGTTTCCTTGATCTCACCCTCAGGAATCGTATCAGGTGGTGTTAAAAAACCAGGTTCACTTGTTCCGTTCGAAACTTGAGATGACGGTTCTTTGTTTTCTTCATTACCTCCACAACCAGCCAACATCCCACCTGCAGCTACTCCAGCTGCGCCTAGGACTGCCCCTTTAATAAAGGTTCTTCTGGTAACACCTTTTTGTGGTTTTTCATCAATACTCATTTGTGATTCTCCTTTCCCAAGTGATTCTACTATACAAACCTTACGAAAAGACATACCACGGTTTGATAATAATTTATCATGTAGGACCGCAAGATGCATTGGAGATGTTTACAAATTTTATCTAACAACACCGTAGAACATTCCAACAGCATCTATTAAATCTAAAATTTATTCTTCACCTGCACTCTGATCTTTTGTCCCCTCTGCCGATTCTTGGTCAGAGTTTGTTGCCCTGCGGAACTCCCTGATACCATTAGCTATTGTCTTCCCTACAGCCGGAAGTTTTCCTGGACCAAAAATTATCAGCACAATAGCCAGTATAGCAGCTAACTCCCAGGGGCCAATACTAGGCAGTAAACCAAACATGGTATTCATCCTCCCTAAAAATATTTTTCTCAACTTTATCTTTCACATCAATATTTGAGGTAGATCACCTGTTTCCCTATCCCAGCATAACTGTGCAGCCCAGACAGCAGATAATTGACACCGAAAAAGGTAAACAAGGGGGCATACTGCCCCCTATAGCATTTAGTTTATTTTTCAGCATAATATCTTAAGTTTATTTCTCAGTAGTCCAACTGTCATCCAATTCATCTATCCATTTGAAAAAGTGACAATCTGCACACATCACCCGTGACTGCTGATGCATATTATGGCATACATTGCACTCCTGCTCACCATTATGTGAATCATGGGGGTTTGAATCTTCAAAATCGGTAGCTGCCTTGATACTCTCCAAATCATGGCATTCCAGACAAGACTCTTTAGAAAATTCTCGTTTTTCTAGAGGATCTTGATAATTTCCAGTGACATATTTAACTCCTTCATCAATTTGAGTAGAAAGGTTTGGTTCGTGGCAGTCATGGCACTCCAATTTATCCTCAGATTCAGCATGTTTATTAGCTAAAAGATTGCTGTCATTCCAGGACTCGTAATAGGATTCCATAATATGGCAGTTGCTACAGAAAGCAGGATCATCACTCGCTTGGAGCATATAGATACCGCCACCGGCTCCAATCACCACTGCCAGCAGTGCTGCAATCAAAAGCATTTTTTTCAAATTAAAACCTTGTCTCTTCTCATCCTTTTTCAACAGAAACCCTCCCAACTCATTCTTAAATAGCAACCCTAGCAGCTACAATAAAGCATAGGGGTTTATTAGTGAGATCATCTTAAATTATATGATTAATCAGCATCTTTGCCTATGTTGATTTATACAACACAATTATGTTGATATTGTGTGAAACCACCAATCATACTTATTCCCTGCATTTACAGCTGTGTATA
>CAZZEY010000152.1:0-4213 GCA_964653445.1 uncultured Syntrophaceticus sp.
AAAAATAATCCTATTGGGTGGTCTCGGTGAAATCGGCAAGAACATCATGGTGCTTAAGTTTAAGGATGATATCATCGTTATTGATGGAGGGTTGATGTTCCCTGATGATGATCTACTTGGGGTCGACCTGGTGATCCCTGACATCAGTTATCTTGTTGAAAACAGGGACAAGATCAGGGGTATTATCCTTACCCATGGTCACGAGGATCATATCGGTGCTATGCCCTACTTACTGCGGGAAATTTCAGCACCAGTCTATAGCACAAAACTGACCCTGGGATTATTAGATGCTAAATTAAAGGAAAGCAGTTTTGTTGAACATGTTGAAACCCATTGTATTTCGGTTGGTGATGTCATCAAACTAGGGGTTTTTCAGATCGAGTTTATACGTGTCAGTCACAGTATTCCCGATGCAGTTGCCCTTGGTATCAAAACCCCTATCGGTACAATCGTGCATACAGGTGATTTTAAATTTGACCAAACACCGGTCAACAATCAGGGTACTGATTATCATAAATTTGCTGAATTAGGCAAAGAGGGTGTACTAGTTTTGATGTCAGACAGCACCAACGCGGACAGGCCGGGATATACACTATCGGAGCGGGTAGTAGCTGAGACATTTGATAATACCTTTCGGAACGCAAGGGAAAGGATTATTATCGCCAGTTTCGCCTCCAATATTCACCGTATACAATTGGCTATTTCTACAGCGGCCAAATATAATAGAAAAGTTGCTGTTGCGGGAAGGAGTATGGTGAATGTTGTTAGCATTGCCAGAGAACTGGGCTATCTAGAGATCCCTCCGGATACTATGATCGAACTTGACGAGGTTTCGCTGCTTGCTAAAAATAGGGTGGTTATTCTGACAACCGGAAGTCAGGGTGAACCCATGTCAGCTTTAACCAGGATGGCTATGTCTGATCATAAAAGGATCGAGATTGTACCTGGGGATACAGTTATTATATCAGCAAGTCCTGTTCCCGGTAATGAAAAAATGGTGCACAGAACAATTGATCAACTTTTTAGGCAGGGAGCAGAAGTTATCTATGAACCTTTCTCAGGTATACACGCATCCGGACACGCAAGCCAGGAAGAACTGAAATTGATGCTAAATCTAGTGAAACCCAAGTTTTTCATCCCGGTTCATGGTGAATACCGCCACCTCATCAAACACTCCCAACTGGCTCAGGATGTGGGGATTGAATCCAAGAACATTTTTGTTATTGAAAATGGCCGGATCTTGGAGTTTACCCGTGAGCGGGGTTCTGTAGGAGGAAGAGTTACCTCTGGTAGAGTGTTGGTAGATGGTTTAGGTGTAGGTGATGTGGGGAATATTGTTCTTCGGGATAGAAGACTGCTTTCTCAGGATGGCCTGGTTATAATTGTGATGACCATGAACCAGGAGAATGGGGAGATGGTAGCAGGACCAGATATTATTTCCCGTGGATTTGTTTATGTCAGGGAGTCGGAGGAATTGATAGAGGAGTCCAAAGAACGTGTCCGTTCAATCCTCAACGAGTGTGAAAAACAGCAGATTAAAGAATGGGCAGCTATTAAATCTATAGTCAAGGAAACAGTTGGCAAGTTCTTCTATGAGAGAACAAGAAGAAGGCCTATGATTCTGCCCATTATTATGGAAGTTTAAAATGCAAAACAGCCCCAATTACTGGGGCTGTTTTATTAAACAATTGTAAGTATATCCTTGACATAACTTAAATAAGGTTTTTTATTGACAGGGACCAAAAAGGATCTGTTGTCCTGGCTGAAGATCCGGCCGCAGGTAAACCGCAGGGTCAGTACTTTTTATCTGGACAATTTTACCTAATCCGGTACCCGTCGGCTGCACTACTAATGTTACCCCATCATATTCAATTTCTTGATAGGGTGACTTGCTTTCATCTGACATCATAACCAGTTCCAGGGGAAGGGGTGTGTATAGGATCAATGTAGATAATCTCCCTTCTTGTTCTTTTCTTCTTGAATCAGTTCCTGCAGTTTTTTTAGGGCTTTACTGACACCTCCTACATCATCGATCAAGCCAACATCCACAGCATCTCTTCCAACAAGAACAGTGCCAATATCTCTAGCCAGTTCACCTGTTTGGAACATCAATTCCCGAAATCTTGATTCTGAGATGCGGGAGTGCCTTTCAACAAAGCGAATCACCCTATCCTGCATCTTATCCATATATTCATAAGTTTGAGGTACTCCGATGACCAGGCCTGATAACCTGATGGGGTGAATAGTCATGGTGGCAGTTTCAGCTATCATTGAATAGCGCGCACTAACTGCAACAGGAACACCAATAGAATGACCTCCACCCAGAACAAGGGAAACGGTTGGCTTTGTCATGCTGACAATAATCTCAGCAATGGCAAGACCTGCCTCGACATCTCCTCCCACAGTGTTTAAAATAATGAGGAGTCCTTCAATTTCAGGGTTTTGTTCAATAGCAACCAACTGTGGGATGATGTGCTCATATTTAGTTGTTTTATTTTGGGGGGGCAGGATTAAATGCCCTTCAATCTGCCCAATAATGGGCAGACAATGAATATTAGTTTTGACAGTTGGTACATCTGTTTGTCCAAATTCTTTGATACTATCGATTTTTTTTACTCCTTGTGTTTGTCTTCTTGGTTTTTGTGTTGTGGGCGGTAGTGTTGGTTCTTGTCTGTCTTGCATGTACAGCCCCCTTTTTTATAATGTTTATTTTTATTATGAACCATTGCAGATAAATAATGCAGTTTCCGGTATCGCTGTGTAGTGTTATAATTTGGGTGATTAGGGAGAAGGGGAAGTGAATTGCCATGGCAAAAAAAGATAAAAAGCGGCGCAGCAATCGTAAGAGTTCCAATCAAAGCAGTTTAAAATATGAAATCCTGGGGGTATTGCTCTTTGCTCTGGCTATCCTCATTATCGTTAGCTTTTTTAAATCAACCGGTATTATCGGTAATATACTGATCAGTTTGCTGAAATTTTTTACCGGTAAAATAGGATCTCTGCTTTTTGCCGGGATGCTTATTTATTTTGCTTGTGTTAACTGCTGGCTGCGCAGACCATTTATGGAAGGGCCCCGCAATAAAGGAGTAATACTATTATTTGCAACTGTATTAATTGTTTTTCACCTGATCTTACTGCCGGCAGGTGTTTCCCGCGGTGATGCAATTTCCATCCTTTATAACAGTGGTTTGGATGGAGAGGGAGGTGGCCTTATTGGAGCCTTATTAAGTATGGTTTCTATCTACCTCCTGGCGCGCACCGGGACCATGATACTTACTGCTGCTTTGTGTATCATCAGTTTGATTATGCTGACAGGGATACCGTTCAGCCACTTAATGAAAAAGTTAGGTGAACTGTTTGTTAAAGTTGGAACTTTGCTTAAAAATGGTGTTGAAAAGTTTCTCTTCGTTGAAGAGGAAGTTCCTGTAACAGGAGTAAAAATGACGCATAAGCTGCCGGTGGAGGAGAAAAAAGAAGAACCAGTGATCGTGGATTACAGTGCTCACCAGGAACCAGAGGATACAGAAGGAATGGAATTTTTCACGGAAGAACAAGAAGAACCTCAAGCTCAACAAAAGGATGTGGAAAACATTTCAAATATATTCTCTCTGCCTCCTTTGTCCTTACTAAAAAAACCTATCAAGCTCAAGAGCAGTCGTTTGAATAAAGAGTTAATTGAGAATGTACGTATTCTTGAAGAAACACTGAACAATTTCGGTATCAAAGTTTGTGTCAATGAGGTGCATAAGGGACCTGCTATAACAAGATATGAAATCCAACCCGCTCCGGGTGTAAAGGTGAGCAGAATCATGAGATTGTCTGATGACATCGCTCTCAGCTTGGCTGCTGCTGCTGTGCGCATAGAGGCTCCTATTCCAGGGAAAGCAGCTATGGGTATTGAGGTTCCTAATAAGGAGATAGCTACGGTTTGTTTGCGAGAGATACTGGAAACCAATGAATTTCAAGATGCGGCCTCTAAACTGAGTATTGCTTTAGGCAAGGATATTGCTGGTAATCCTATTGTAGCTGATCTGGCAAAAATGCCGCATCTATTAATTGCTGGAGCAACAGGCTCTGGCAAGAGTGTTTGTCTCAATACTATTATCTGCAGCATACTATATAAAGCCAACCCAAGTGAAGTAAAAATGTTGCTGATCGACCCTAAAATGGTAGAATTAACCACCTATAATGGGATCCCTCATCTATTGGCTCC
>CAZZEY010000153.1:0-4210 GCA_964653445.1 uncultured Syntrophaceticus sp.
AAGCACTCTGGAGTTACTACCCATTATGGAACCCTCTTTCTGCTTTCTGCGATATGGATCATTATTCTTCGTAAAATGATTATATCCCTTTAAAAGTATAAAGAAAAATCCTTTTTTTGCACAACTGCTTCACCTACTGTTTTGTTTCATAGTAAATAATACCCGGGGCTTCCCGGTGTAAAATATGTTTCATTAGCCAGGAAACCCCGGGGATGTTTTGCTCCTCAACATTGATCCCCCTACTCCGGTAGTATATTTCTCACCCTTAAGAATAAAAAGCCACAAAGCCATCCCTTCATGGAATAGCCTTCATGGCCTGTAATTGTCATATTTAATTAAAAGCTTACTGTCCTGGTGCTAAGCATCCTTCAGCACATTAATGAAACTCATCCGATAGAGAAAGGTGCTATCACTCACTAAGCCAAACCTTTTCCAAAGAGGGTTTGAAAAATGGATCCAGTTGCAGACCCTTGACCTCTTTACGCACTGCATAAAGAGAAATATCATTAAAAATTGGTGCTACCGGCACATCTTCTGCAACGAGTTTCTGCAGGTCCTGATAGAGTGCTTTCCTTTTCGCGTTGTCGGTTTCCCGGGCAGCATCCAACACCAGCTTATCCGCCTCGGAACTCTTGTAGCCAAGGCCCCGGGTTGTATTCATCTGCCCCTCTGAATAAATCCAGCGGCCAAAGTAAAAATCAGGATCACCGGTCATAAGTGTGTACGGAGAAAGACTCATATGATAGTTGCCACTCTTTAATGCTTCGCTCCAGGCACCAGCCTCCATCATCTCGATCTCTACATCCAGGCCATATTCTTTCAGCTCTGATTGTATAATTTCAGCAATAGGCTTGTAGGGCCAACGGTTGGCCAGAGCACTGCTAACAACCAAAGACACCTTCTCCGGCTTTTGCAGCTTTACCTGGCCTGCCAGTTCTTTTGCCTTTTCCTTGTCTGTTTTCCACAGACCAGTTGCCACCCATTCTTTGGCAAGGGGGGTAAAAATACTGCTGGTCGGATCGCCATATCCGGAAAGAACAATCTCCACTAACTGGGAACGGTCAATGGACAAACTGACAGCCTGTCGCAGTTTTTGGTCGTTAAAGGGTGGTTTTTGGTTGTTAAAAATTATGTAATGACTAGTGGTAACCGCCTGGGAATGAAGCACTAAATCATCATCCCCTTTAATATCCGAAGCCTGCTCAGGCAGCACCCCACCCACATCAGCGATGGCATGAATTTCACCTGTCTTCAAGGCTGCCAGTCGGGTAGCGGGGTCAGGAATAACCTTAAAAATTACTTTTGTCAGTTTGGGTTTAGTCCCCCAATAGTCATCATTACGGGTCAGGATCAAGGCATCATCTTTTTTATACTCTTCAAACTTAAAGGGTCCAGTACCATAGGGATGTGTGAGGTTCCCTTCGGCATCGAAACTATTCAGGCTGAAAATGGGACAGCCGTGATAAGCAACCTTAGCGGGAAAGGCAGGTTCAGGATGATTATAAGTAAACACCACTACATTATCCCCTGCAGCCTCTACCTTTTCCAGATCAAGAAAAGTACCATACTCATCAAACTCCAGGTTTTCCTTTAGCCTCATAGCACTCTTAATCACAGCATCTGCGTTCAAGGTGGTACCATCATGAAATTTAATCCCCTGGCGAAGGGTGACAGTCCACACCTTTTTAGTATCATCAGAGGTAATTTTTTCAGCAAGCTGCATTACTGGTTCAAGATTTTCGTTCAGATAGGTAAGACTCTCCCAAACCCCAGTGCTTCCATGTACAAAATTGCTGCTCTCCGGCCCGTTATAGAAGTCCCTACCAATACCGATCACCAACTCCTGAGCAACAGTATCTTTCTCCTTTGTTTCCTGATCACCCTGTGCGCATCCTGAGAGAAAGCAAGCAGCAGCAAAAACCACTAACACAGTGACCAACAACCATTTTTTACGCATCATCAGAATCCCTCCAGTCAAAAAATACTATTTACCAGCATCTGTTTAACCTGATAATAAAAAAACCACAAAAGCCTGAAACCTCACTCCTGTAAGGTAAAGACCTTCGTGGTCTAATTAATGTCTGTTTAATCATCTAAACAGCAGGTATATTTACCTGTCGAATAACTTCAGTTATTCAACTTCTATGCTTATATTCTTCATTTGAAAAGAAATTCCTGCATAAATAACATTTCAGCATCTTCCGCTGCCTTTATTAATGAAATCCTGCGGTTGATGCTGTCAATTAAAAAAACCGGCTGGATTTCTTTCAGAACCCAACCGGCATAAAGTTATCTGTCAATTATTTGTTCAATTTAAATCCCCTGACCAGCACAATTGGTGTACCGGCATCAGCGGAACCGGCAACCAGGTCTGCCAGTGTGGCGATGATGCTGGTTGCACTGCGGGGTGTTGTCCCTAAATCTTCGGTAACAACATCATCCTGTTTCTTCTCTATTTGAGCTCTGATCTCTTCCTTGGAATATCCCTGTCTGTGAAGGGTATCAACTACCAGTTTCAGTTTGGTGCCGCTGCGCAGACCTGCTGATTTAAGACCACTGCTCACTCCGATAGCAGGATGGGGATCAGCCAGTTCATAAATACCTGTATCAGGGTCCTTGTAAGCACCATCTCCGAAGATAAGCACCTCTACATTTCTGCCGCTCATTTCATAAATCTTATCCTTAATTCTTTCCGCAGTACCATCGGGATCTTCAGGCAGCAGCTTCAAAACCCCTCCCTTGAAATCTGAAACATTGGAACCGATCACTCCCCAAGGTGCAGGCCCCACATCCTGAATTGTGATCACCGGTACCATCGCCCCAAAGGAGAGGAACTCCTCTCTCAGCTTTTCCCTATCATGAACAGCACCGATACAAACACCGTCTATATAGCCCATATCATAAATTTTAAAGGGATTATTGGTATAGATTATCTCTCCACGAGCCCCTGCTTCTTCGATTGTGCTGACATATAAATCCTGATAATCCACATTAGTGATAGGATGAGTAAAGATGTTGTTTCCCCGTTCATTGGAGAAAATCACATCAGGTTCGTAGTAGCTGTCAAGTTGCTCAGAAAAATCTAATGTCTCAGGCTCTACTTCGGTTTGCTCCAGATATTCATTGGCATCTACTATGGTTAGATTATGGTGTTCCAGATTTACAGCAATAGCTAAAGCCTTCTCAGCCTCAGGGACATCCTGCTGGATACCAACCGCTTTTCTGGCTGCTTTTTTCAGGTCAAAAAAGGTTACTTCTACAACCGCGATTCTTCCATCAGGCATCTTCACAGTGAGGTCAGCAATTCCTTTACCTGTAATTTTACGAATGCTGATAATATGGTAACCGATCTCCTGCAGTTTCAGGGCAGCAATAATCTCCCTGATCAAAACATTGAGCATCGGTGTGTTTCCTCTGGCCTCTAGCAAGCTCTGCAGTGTCTTCTTCAGTTTCAGACGTATAATAGCAAATTCCTCATTGATTACCTCATTGCCGACCTCATCAAAGGGAATAGGGAATTGAACGATCACCTTCCCTCCCCTGGTTGCCATGGCAATCGCTTTCAATATCAAGGCAAATCGATTACGGCTGGCTATAGGACTGATCATGGCAACAGTGCTGCCCGGTTTCAGGTTCAACTTCTGCCGCACTTCCTCAGCCAGTTCAGAACAGCTGACATAACGGTTTTGTGACCTGGCGACCACAGCCTCAGTGATGCAGATGATATCCCCATCAACTGCCATATCTTTAACAGCATCAGCAGTAATAGAAGCAATATCATCATTGGGTACAATCAATCCGATCTTCAAACCTATCGCTGCTACACCAGTGTTTTTCGGCAGATTAAAATTATCCATTGGCTCCATCCTTTCTTGGATGACCACTGTCCTGATTAGGATGCCACAAAGGCAATAACCCTTTGGTCAACCGATTTTAATTATAATAGCCAACCAACCTCATGACAAGCCTTCATTTTGCCGGACACTCCTGACAATCTTCGAATCCACCCCACTAGCTGAGGTTGATCGTCAAAAATAACCTCTACTGTTGTTCCGCGCAACTAGCAGTACCGGTCACGGGGAAGAACTCATCATTAGTCTTGTTCCTCAGGAGTAGAAAATTGCGACAATAAATTTAAGCACCTGTTCCGATAATTTTGTTTTTATTAAACGCCGCAGGTCCAACGACATTGAGAAACGTCATTTAGGTC
>CAZZEY010000154.1:0-4173 GCA_964653445.1 uncultured Syntrophaceticus sp.
TAAAGAGGTGTAAGTATTGCAGGAAAGCAGAAGCTTAAAGGCTAATATCCACAGAATTAACAATAAAGGTTATAAAGCTTACCAGGACATTAAAGGAGAATATGATTTTGGTCGCTATCAATTGTTTATCGATCATGTGCAGGGTGATCCCTTCGCATCACCCTCCAGTATTCGTGTCCGGGTAAAGCAAAATCGGGCAAAGTATCCAACAGCATTTTTTCAGGATAAACCGCGCAAGATAGCTCTCTGTGACTACTTGGCCAGGTGTTTTGACCAAGCAATAAAGAGATTTGGTGCAGGAAACAGGGGTACAGGGAAAAGCGGTTTGATGCTCATCGATGCCGGAAGGCAGGAGGTGCTGGAACGCAGTGCTGTGACCATTAACAGTGATTATGTTGAGGCACGGTTTTTCTGTGGACTCCCTGCCAGAGGGCGTACTGTGTTGGGTAATGTTGCGGAGAAAATGTTTTTTCAGGAACTTCCTCAAATAGTGGAAAACAGTCTGATGTATGATCAGATCAACCAAAAAGAACTGACTGAACACATTTACCTTGCAGAGGACCAGGAATTCATCAGAGAGTCACTCCCAGGGCAGGGACTGGTTGCCTTTATAGCTGATGGTTCAATTCTACCCCGGCGCAGTGGTGTGAGTGACCTTCCTCTGACCAGGGGAGTGATACCCTTTCAAAGCCCACCTTCTCTTTTGGTTTCCTTTAATACTCCCAACTATGGTGAGATCAAAGGGATGGGGATACCTAAAGGGGTTACCCTGATTGTTGGTGGCGGATTTCACGGAAAATCCACACTCCTCCATGCCCTGGAACGGGGGGTCTACAATCATCTCCCTGGTGATGGCAGAGAGTGGGCGATCACTATCAAAGATGCAGTAAAAATTAGAGCGGAAGAGGGTAGAAGGGTAGAAAAGGTGGATATCAGTCCTTTTATTAATAATCTTCCCTTCGGACATGACACTCACCGTTTTTCCACAGAAAACGCCAGTGGGAGCACCTCTCAGGCTGCCAATATTATTGAAGCACTAGAAGTTGGAAGCAAACTGCTGTTAATTGACGAAGATACCAGTGCTACTAATTTCATGATTCGCGATGGCAGGATGCAGGCCCTGGTCACAAAAGAAAGGGAACCTATCACCCCTTTCCTGGACCAGGTGCGCCCACTATATGAAGAGCAGGGTGTTTCTTCGATTTTGGTTATCGGAGGGTCCGGGGATTACCTGGATGTTGCTGACCACGTCATTATGATGAATGAATATAAGCCGGTGGATGTCAGCAAAGAGGCTAAGGATATCTGTCGAAAATACCCGGCACTCAGGAGCCTGGAAAGGGGAACTGGGTTTGGGAGGCTGGAGCCCAGGGTGCCTCTTCCGGGAAGTTTTGACCCACAGCGGGGGAGAAAAACTAAAGTAGGGGCAAAGGGGCTGGATGTGGTACAGTTTGGCCGCTACCAGATCGACCTGGATGATGTGGAGCAGTTGGTAGATCCCAGTCAGACCAGGGCTATCGCTGATATCATCTATTACGCATGGAAAAAATATTTTGATGGCAGCTGCTCATTGAGCGAAGCCATCAGGTGTATTGAAAATGATCTGGACCGATATGGCCTGGATGTGATTTCACCCTTTAAAGAGAAAAGCGGGGATTATGCTAGGCCGCGCAGATTTGAAATAGCTGCAGCAATAAATAGACTGCGGAGCTTGCAGATACGCTGAAAGGAGGAGTTTGACTGTGGATGGGAAGAAGATCGTTTGTCTGGGGGACAGCCTTACCTATGGTTATCCCTATGGGCCAGATGCTTCTTGGGTTGCTTATGTTGCCGAACGCTGCCCGCTAAAGTTGATCAATGCCGGTGTCAATGGCAATACCATGGAGGATTTGGAGAGAAGGTATCAAGCGGATGTGCAAAGCCACAGCCCTGATTTTTTAGTGATTCTGGGGGGCACAAATGATGCCTATCGCTTTGAAATCTCTTGTGCGGAGACTATCTATCACCTGGAGCAAATAATCAAGCAGGCACAGGATGATAAAATCTGTCCGGTGGTGGCCCTACCTATGAATTCTCTGGATGAGTATTCAGTAGGAAAGATTGAGCGCCTCCGGATAGAAGAACGGGAGCTTGCTGTAAAATATGATCTACCCTGCCTGGATTTTGCTGAGGCGTTTACTGATCACGAAGGGAATGTAAGAGAGGAACTCTACCTGGATGAGGTACATCCCAACACTGCAGGTTATGAGGCCATGGGGAAGGTTGCCCTTTCTTTCCTTCAGGGCATCTTCCAGAGACAGTCAGGGTCAAACTTTTGAAAGGCGGTCAGCAGCCGTTCCCGCACACCGGGAAATCTTTTTTCCAGGTCTGAGACCAACTGTTTTATTTCCTCCCGCTGGGTATGACCATCCTCAGGACAGGGGTTTTTTACCACAGGCAACTGAAAGGTATGTGTGAAATTGGCGATGGTTTTTTCACGCACATAAACCAGCGGCCTGATCAGTGTAACCTTTCTCCGGGAGAGGTACCTGACTGGCTGCATCATTTTGATTCTGCGCTCATAAAAAAGAGACAGGAAAAAGGTCTCTATGGCATCATCTAGACTGTGAGCCAGAGCAACTTTGTCACAACCCACCTGTTTAGCAGCGATATGCAAGGCACCATTGCGCATCTTGCTGCAGAGGGAACAGGGATTTGGTTCCTTGCGATAATCAAAGACGATTGGAGCTATTTTAGTATGTACTCGTGACCAGCTGACACCAATATTCCAGCAAAAATCACGGATTGGTTCCAGAGATATATCAAAACCCATGTCAACAGTAATGGCGTGCAGATGGAATTTGATCGGAGAAAACTTCCTCATTTCACTTAAAACATAGAGGAGTGTCAAGCTGTCTTTACCGCCGGAAACCCCAACAGCCAGATGATCACCATCCTGGATCATCTGGTGATCACTGATGGCCTGTCCGGCAGGTTTCCATAATGAATCGTGATAACGTCTTTTTGCCAATTTGAACCCTCCATCTAATGGTGCCAGGCTTGCTTTATTGCTTTATGTGACATGAAAACGGCTCTTTCATTCTGATGTCCTTTTACCATCTACCTGTAGATCTGCAAAAAGATATCTGAATAGGAGTCCGATACTAATAATCACGGATTCCAAGGGGTTTCAATGCGTCACTACTGTTATATTATATCCGGTTTCTACTTTGTTTTAAATAAAAAGCACTTATGATACCACAAAGAAGAATGAGTTCATAATAGAACGTTTTTGTTTCAGCAGAAAAAGTTATCCGACTTTTGAGCTTTTATCGGATTTTAATAGACACCCGGTTTTTTCTAGTTTATAATGCACAAGGAGTGAAAAATAAAATGTTCAATATAGCACTTTTTGAGCCGGAGATACCCCAAAACACAGGCAATATAGCTCGATTTTGTGCTGCAACAGGGTGCCATCTACATCTTATTGGGCCGCTTGGCTTTTCATTGGAAGACCGGTATTTAAAAAGGGCAGGCCTTGATTACTGGCATCTGGTTGATGTTCATATTTATGATAGCTTTGATGATTTTACAGCAGCTAATACAGATGGAAGATTTTATTACCTTACAACAAAAGGGAAGAGTTATTATACAGAACATGAGTACCATCCAGGTGACTTTTTTGTCTTCGGGTCTGAGACCAATGGTTTGCCTGAGGAATTAGTTAATGCAAATAAAGAACATTGTATTCGCATCCCCATGGTACAGGGTGCAAGATGCTTAAATTTGTCGAATTCTGTTGCGATAATTGCATACAATGCCTTACATAAACAAATGTTTAGGGGGCTAAGCTGAACTTCAAAAAGGGGGTTAAATAACATGACAGCAGAGAAGCAACTGCCGCGTTCCTTTTGGGTGGAGCTTTTGCAGTTATATGATGAATTTATGGAGACAGGGAAAACCGATGAAGCGACCATTAATATGCTAAGCAAAGCCGGACTGCTGAGAGAGGGTACACTAATGGGACAGGAAATAATGAACGCCTTTCCCCACCTGGAGTTTAAGGATATAGAACCACTGGTGAGGCGAGGGATTCGCGATAGGATCGTTGACAATCTAAAATACAGTCAAGAGGAGTCAAGGGGACGTCAGACTGTGTGAAAACTCCCCACAGAAAAAGGAATTAAAGGTATA
>CAZZEY010000155.1:0-4155 GCA_964653445.1 uncultured Syntrophaceticus sp.
CAGCAAAGAAACCGATCTATGTGGGCGCTGATTCCATGGTCAAGGATGGCGGTCTGGCCACCTATGGTGTCAACTATCAGGTTCTGGGTCAGGAAACAGCTAATATGGCAATAGAGATATTAAAGGGCAAAAAACCAGCTGATATGCCTGTCATGACCATGGATGCAGTGGAGATCTATCTCAATCAGGAAACCGCTGCTGCTATAGGGATTACTTTTCCTGAGGATGTTGTCCAGGAAGCAAAACAGGTTTTTGGGAAATAGGTTTTTCCATAACCTAATGGCGGCCTGATGGAAGTTTGCGGTTCATTTATTAAAATACTTAACAAATGAGGGGAAACTACTATGCAGTTGATCTCTTGGGCAACACTACAGGGTTCTTTAGAGCTTGGGATAATCTATGCAATAATGGCGCTCGGTGTTTTCATTTCGTTCAGAACGCTTAATATACCAGATCTCACAGTGGACAGCAGTTTCACATTGGGTGCTGCCGTGTCAGCACTAATGGTCAGCATCAGCCAGCCCTTCACCGGGCTGGCTCTGGCCTTTTTGGCAGGCTGTATTGCAGGCACATTCACTGCACTGCTTACTACAAAACTCAAAATTCAGCCTCTGCTTTCAGGGATACTGATGATGCTTGGGCTTTATTCGATCAATCTTAAGGTGATGGGCGGCAAACCGAATATTCCACTTTTAAATATGCCCCTGATGTTCAGCTTTTTGCAGGGGCTTTCCTGGGAAAGGTATGCCAAACTGCTGTTCCTTCTAGTAATACTTGTGCTGATTGTGATTCTTTTGTATTTATTCCTCAAAACAAAGTTGGGTTTTGCATTAAGGGCAACAGGGGATAATGCTCAAATGGTCCGGGCTCTTGGGGTGAATACAGATGTGATGATAATCATTGGGCTTGCGGTTTCCAACGGCCTTGTTGCACTGTCAGGGGCGATTATAGCGCAGTATCAGGGATTTGCCGATGTGAGCATGGGTATCGGCATGGTGATCATCGGCCTTGCCTCTGTAATCATAGGAGAGGTTTTATTCGGTGTGAAAAATCTAATGCAGCGGCTGATCGCAGTAGTACTCGGTGCAGTACTTTACAGGTTTGTGATCACAATTGCTCTGTGGCTGGGTATGCCGCCCACCGATCTAAAGCTTGTGTCAGCGGTAATTGTGGCGATTGCTCTTTCTATAACTGTAATAAATGAGAGATTTCGTTCATTGAAAAACAGAAGAGCCAATGGTGTCAGCAAAGGAGGGCAGATGTGATGCTTAAGGTGGAAAACATCTGCAAGACCTTTAATAAAGGAAGTATTAACGAAAAGACCGCGTTAAACAATGTCAGCCTTTTTCTTGACGAGGGTGAGTTTGTCACAGTTATAGGTGGAAATGGAGCAGGGAAGTCAACTCTGATCAACTGCATTGCAGGTGTTTATGAAATAGATGCAGGCCGTATTTTTCTTGATGGCACAGATATTACATACACTCCGGAGTATAAGCGCTCACAGTATATCGGTCGGGTTTTTCAGGATCCACTGCTGGGTACAGCCTTTGATATGACCATCGAAGAAAATTTAGCGATTGCTTATGCCAAGGGGAAGCCCCAAGGACTGCGGCCAGGTATAACCAGGGCTGATAAGGCTTTATTCAGGGATAGGCTCGCTCTGCTGGAACTTGGGCTTGAGGTCAGATTAAAGGAAAAGGTGGGAAGCCTTTCCGGGGGGCAGCGCCAGGCTCTGACCCTGCTTATGGCGACCATTGTCAAACCAAAACTGCTGCTGCTCGATGAGCACACAGCTGCCCTTGATCCATCAATTGCCAAAAAGGTTCTACAGCTGACCGATGAGATTGTGAAAGAAGAAAAGCTCTGCACAATCATGATCACCCACAACATGAAGGCTGCCCTTGAATACGGCACCAGAACCATAATGATGCATGACGGTAAAATCATCATGGATCTGGACAGCAAAGATAAACAAGGTATCACAGTTGAGTGGCTGATCGAACAATTCAACCGCAAAGTGGGCACAGAGCTGGACAATGACCGGATGCTCCTGGGCTGAGGGCACCATTCCGGTGCCTTCCGGTGCCAGGCTTGCTTTATTGCTTTATTGAATCAGGACAGATCTCCGGGACGATTCTGCCGAGCGGAAAACGCGCGGTAGAACCGTCCCTCCGTGCTGTCCGTGCTGCGTGCTGCCCCGCCCGGTTCCCCCCCGTGGCTGTCACCAACCAATGTGGGTTTAATTTTGAGGATTAGTCCTAATTCTCATGAGCAAAGCAGCTGCTATGGCAATAACACTTGCTGCAATTACCGGATAAGTTCCGTATGCCCAATTTCCCCCTGCTGCAGCATTGGCAATCAGCGGCGGCCCTATGAGCATGCCGAAGTTCTGGCCTATGCTGACTACTCCTAAAGCCATCCCAGCCAGTTCGGGCCGTGGCACTGTTTCAGGAGCGATTGTAAATGTGCTGCTCGGTATGAAACTCACAATTAGGCCAACACCGATCATATATGGCACAACCACAGAGACACTGCCTAGTCTGAAGCACCAAATAAGTATAACAGCGGCTGCAGTCAAAGCTGCTGCCAGGACTGCCTTACGGTTTCTTGTGCGGTTAAGTATCCAACCAGCGAATATCCCCCCTGGTATAATCACCAGATTGGGTAAGCTGGCATAGAAGTTCGCCATCGCTGTTTCTATTCCAGGAAACTGGGTCAGGAAAGTGGGTGCCCATGTGCTGAACCCAACTAAGGCAAAGTTAAAACCGGCAAATGCGATTGCCAGCAGCCAGGTATTAGTGCTCAGCAGCCCCTCTTTATACGAAACCGGTGCCTCTGTTTGTTTCTTTCCGGCAGCATTTCTGGCAGGTACGCCAACTACTACTGCATAGGCCACAAATGCAATTAAGGATACAGCGGTCCCAAACCACCAGACCCCCTGCCAGCTGAAATTGCTTTCTATTGCGCCGGCTATGTTATACATGACGAAAGTAGCCACTGGCACCCAAGATGCCCAGATCCCCATGGGCAGGCCCCGTTCCTGGGGTTCAAACCACATACTGATCACTGCTGGAGCAACAACCGCTATGAGGGCTAATCCTATACCCTCAATAAGCCTTCCCGCTAACAGCACTCCTACTTGTTGAGCTAAAGCCCCTATAATAGAACCGATGATGGCGCACCCCAGAGCTATCAATCCGCTGGCTTTTGGCCCCAGCCGTCCTAAAAGAAAGGCAGCAGGAAGTGCAAAAATTACACCTGCTACAGAAAAAACAGACATCAACCATCCACCTGTTGCCATGTCCACTTGGAGGCTGTCCATTAAGACCTGCATGACCGGGGGCACTTTAAACTGGTTTAGTGCCACTGCTACCCCAGCCAAATAAGCAACAAACATTACCGCCCAAGCTTTTCGTTTCATAATACCACCTCTGTTTGAATTTCTGGTGCCAGGCTTGCTTTATTGCTTTATTGAATTGGTGTTAGGTGCGGGTCGATTTGCAGCATTTGTTATAGGATTCTGACAATAAGCGTCCGACAATTGCAAACTTCAGTTTCCCACATTTATTTTCGCCAGGTTTGCATATTGATTGGATTTATAGCCCGATATGATAAGCAGCGCAGATTGGCTTGGAGATCCTCAATGTCAAATTAATTCCAGACCGATCGATCAACGGAGCGGTTCCGTCGCGGCGGAAACCGCGCGAGAAAACCATCCCCACCGCGGTTTAAATGTCTATATAAGAAATAACATTGCCGTGGTTTTTTATGACCAATTCCAGGTCCTGGGGCCGAATCCAAACAGTTGCTGTATTATCATTTGGATGCACTCCAATACGTTCAAATGCCAGAATGTCTTTGTCAAAGATCACCTCCACTGTGCATTCAGTGTCATTTAATACCCCAAAAGGACTCACTGCCCCTTTATTTAACCCCAGATACTTAAACAGGTATTTTTCTGATGCAAAAGTCAGAGGCCTGCTGTTCAGCTGTTTTCGGAGTTCCCTTAAATCCGCTCTCTTATCTTTATGGAGAACAATAAGAAAAAACCGATTCTTTTTGTCATCCCGAATAAACAGATTTTTTACTACCTCATTTTTACTGTCAATATTCAGTTCTTCCATTTCTTCTATGGTATATACAGCTGGATGCTCA
>CAZZEY010000156.1:0-4148 GCA_964653445.1 uncultured Syntrophaceticus sp.
AAGCCGTATGCGGGAAAACCGCACGTACGGTTTGATGAGGGGGCGGTGGTAACCCTACCGCTCTACTCTATCAAGGGAATAACCATTGATATTACTGGGTTTGTTGGGCTACATCTATTTTGGCAGCTCGACCCTCGATGTGTTTTTCAGTTTTCACCAGGGGTGCCGAAAAGGCTGAGAGGTAATAAAGCCAACCCTTTGAACCTGATCTGGGTAATACCAGCGGAGGGAGTGATCTATATGATTATTTTCAGGCACTCCGTTTTCGGTGGGGTGCCTGTTTTTTATCTCTCTTAAGTCTGAATACGAGACAAATTCTACCTCATATTTCAGAAAACAAGGAGGAGGTCAGATGAAAAATCTGCTTACAATAGCCGGTTCGGATTCCTGCGGGGGTGCGGGGATCCAGGCAGATCTAAAGACCTGCTGCTATTGGATTAACCAGGATGGCAGCAGAGAGGAATTAATTCCTCCAACGGTAGATCTCTTCTGGGAAGCCTTTGCCAGAGCTCTTTCCCAAAAGAGTGCTGACTAGTTTACCAGTTCCAGGTGTTTGTATCAATAGTTCTACTTTGAATAAAGAAAGAAAAGGAGTGAGAAAAATGCTTTGCAATGTCAGTCTGCAGGTTTTACCAAGTGTTCCTGAGGAGCAGATCTACCAGGTGGTAGACCAGATCCTAGAGCTGATTGAAAAATCAGGGGTGAAGTATGTTGTCGGTCCTATGGAAACCACCATGGAGGGAGATCTCCATCAGCTGCTGGAGATTGTGGAAAAGGCACAAGAAGTATGTTTAAAAAATGGAGCGGTGCGAGTTGTCTCTGTAGTTAAGATCGACTACAAAGCTGGTGGAGTGACCATTGATGAAAAAATCTATAAATATCGCTGATAGTGGGGCACCGCTGCTATTTATAACTTTGTTGTTAGTGCTTTGGGAACTGATTGTCAGGTGGGGAAAGGTGCCTGAGTGGATTCTGCCAGGCCCATTACAGATACTGAAAACCTTTGGTGAGACACTGACATTGATGCTGAATCATGCACGAGTCACTATGATTGAGTGCCTGGTGGGTTTTGCGATTTCCATCATCCTGGCCTTTGTTATTGCTCACTTGATGGATGAGCTGCCTGTGGTAAGGAAGGCATTATACCCGCTGTTGGTTACCTCCCAGACTGTGCCGATTGTCTCTGTTGCTCCACTGTTTATCATCTGGTTCGGTTATGGGATTATGCCAAAAATACTGGTGGTCGCCCTGGTCTGCTTTTTCCCAATAGTGATCAGCCTGTTGGGGGGATTGGCATCGGTGGATAATGATTATTTGAAGCTGTTCAGGTCAATGGGGGCATCCAAAATGGCTATCTTTCGTATGGTGAAGCTTCCCCTTTCCCTCCCTTCCTTTTTCTCAGGGCTGAAGATCTCTGCCACCTATAGTGTGATGGGGGCGGTGATCGGAGAATGGCTTGGTGCTAAAGAGGGGCTTGGCAACTACCTGACCCTTTCTCAGCGTTCATTTATGGTGGACCGGGTTTTTGCCGCTATTTTGGCGATTACTATTTTGAGCTTGCTGCTTTTTGCAGTGATTGTTATTGTGGAAAGACTGATCATTCCCTGGAACAGATTGAATGATCTGCAGGAATGAAGGTTGGAGGAGGAAAAGCAATGAATTTTGATTATTCCATCTATCTTGTAACAGACAGGGGGCTATTACAGGGCAGGGATCTATTGGATGCTGTCGCAGACGCAATCGAGGGATGTGTCACCCTTATTCAGCTCAGAGAAAAGGATGTATCCAGCAGGGAGTTTCACCAGATTGCCCTGAGAATCAAGGAACTTGCCCACTCGAGGGGAGTTCCCCTGCTGATCAATGACCGTTTGGATATTGCACTGGCAGTAGATGCTGATGGCCTGCACATCGGGCAGGATGACCTGCCTGTACAGGTTGCCAGGAAACTCTTAGGACCTGATAAGATCCTTGGTTTATTGGTATCTAATACAGCAGAGGCTGTGCAGGGTGAACGAGAGGGGGCGGACTACCTGGGAGCAGGTGCTGTCTTTAACACTACAAGCAAAGATGTGTCCATATCTCCCATCGGTCCGCTGGTCTGAAGAAGATTAAGGAAGCTGTGTCATTACCGGTTGTGGCTATTGGGGGAATTGGCCTCTCTAACATTGAGGAAGTCAAAGGGACAGGTGTCGATGGTGTGGCGGTGATTTCCGCTATTATGGGTGCACCCGATATTAAGGATGCTGCCAGAAAATTGGTAGATGTGTGGAGACAATCATGAAAAGGGTGTTTTTCCTCGATTTCGATGGCACTATTACCAAAATAGATACCTGTTTCTTGATGGTCAATACCTTTGCCGGGGACGGCTGGAAGGAGATCGATGACCTGTGGGAGAGGAAAGAGATATCAACAGAGGAATGCGCATCGTTGACCTTTAAATTGTTCCAAGCAGACCTAGATGATGTGAAAAAGCTCTTAGAGACTGTTGAGATCGATGACTATTTTATGGAGTTCATGGATCTGTGTCAGAGACAGGGGGATGACATCTATATTTTAAGTGATGGGTATGATTTGATTATTGATACAGTGTTCAAAAGATATGGTATTGAAGTGCCTTACTATGCCAACAGGATGCTCTATGGAGAGGGGTTTCAGATCGCCTTCCCTTATTTGAACCTAGACTGCGGCCAGTGTGGCACATGCAAGTCATCGTTGATGAAAAGATTGAAGGGTGAGGCGGAACAGGTGGTTTATGTTGGGGATGGGTATTCCGATACCTGCCCGGCGGGAAAGGCGGACCTGGTCTATGCCAAGGGGGTTTTATACCGCTACTGTTTGGAAAAGGACATACCGGTTGTGGGATTTGAGACCTTCCAGGATATTATCAAACACTTAGAGTTTTGAAAGGTGGTTTTTACTATGAAAAAAAGGTTTATTGTTCTAGCTGTCTGTGTTCTTTCACTTTCCATGCTGCTGCTGGGGGGCTGTGGGGAGACAAAAGAAAGTGCTGATCAATTAGAAAAGGTGACCGTAATCCTGGATTGGACACCGAACACCAATCATACAGGTGTCTATGCCGCCCAGAAGTTGGGTTATTATAAAGAAGAAGGGCTTGATGTGGAGATCACCCAGCCGGGTGAGGGCGGCGTAGCCCAGCTGATCGGAGCTGACCAAGGTGACTTTGGCTTCAGCTACCAGGAGGAGATGACCATCGCCAGAACCAAGGGGATCCCGGTAAAAGCCATAGCAGGGGTGATCCAGCACAACACATCTGGCTTTGCCTCTCCAGTGGAGAAGGGGATTAAAACCCCTAAAGATTTTGAGGGTAAGAGGTATGGTGGCTGGGGTTCCCCGGCAGAGGAAGCAATGCTGAAGGCATTGATGATGCAGGATGGTGCTGACTTTGATAAGGTAGAGATGATCAATATCGGTACTGCTGACTTTTTCTCCAGTGTGAAGAAAGATGTGGATTTCTCCTGGATCTTTTGGGGGTGGAACGGAATCGAATCAGAAATCAGGGGGCTTCCTTTGAATTTTATCCAACTGCGTGATTATCATGATGCCCTGGACTTCTACTCTCCTGTGCTGATTGCCAGTGAAAAAATGATCAGTGATAATCCGGATCTGGTGAAAAAGTTCATGAACGCCACTTCCAGAGGGTATCAGTACTGCATTGATAATCCGGAAAAAGCCGGGGAAATTCTTTTGGAAAGTGTGCCTGAACTGAATAAAGAACTGGTGATCAAGAGCCAGCAGTATCTGGCTAAGGAGTATCAGAGTGATGCCAAAAGATGGGGTGAGATGTCTCTGGAGCGCTGGGAGAAGTATGCTGACTGGATGTACTCCCAAAACTTGATCGAAAAGCCCCTGGATGCTGAAAGTGTTTTTACCAATGAATTTTTACCGGAGGAATAACAATTGCCAGAGATAGTTTTGGAAGGTATTAGAAAAACTTTAGGTGGGCTGCTGACTCTGGGTGAAATCAGCATTACAGCTGTTGATCAGGAGTTTATCGGGATCCTGGGGCCAAGCGGTTGCGGGAAAAGCACTCTATTCAACATTATCTCTGGGCTGATCCTTCCAGATGCCGGGAGGGTAGTCATCGATGGTAAAGACTTTACTGGACTCACCGGACGAGTGAGTTATAT
>CAZZEY010000157.1:0-4113 GCA_964653445.1 uncultured Syntrophaceticus sp.
GGAGCGTGTCAGAGACGGGCGCAGTGATCGATGTTGTTTGTGCCGATCACCGCTCTGGCAAACTTGTTCATCAGATAGTTTTCTTCATTGGTGCAGCGTGCAGAACTGAGGATGGCAATACTATCTGCTCCATCTTTCTCTTTGGTCTCACTCAGTTTTGAAGCAATCAGTTTGATGGTTTCATCCCAACTTGCTTCTTCAAACTGTCCATCCTTTTTGATCAGCGGTTTTTTCAACCGGTCATCACTGTGAATGAATTCATAACCGAAACGCCCCTTGACACAGAGGAAACGTCCATTTACATCACCTTCAGGATTGCCGGTAACTCCGATAACCCTGCCGTCTTTGACATTGAGATCAATGGTACACCCGGTACCGCAGTACGGGCAAACGGTTTTTACCTTTTCAATCTCCCAGTTGCGGCCCTTACCTACTCTATCCTTTTCTACCAAAGCACCTACCGGACAAACAGTGACACAGCTGCCGCAGTAGACACAATCGGACTCACTGATAGGAGTATCCATAAAAGGACTTGGTTTTGTTTTAAACCCACGGTATACAAAATCTAAGATACTTCTGCCAACAACCTCTTCACAGGCACGGATGCAGCGTCCACAAACGATGCATTTATTCATATCCCTGATATAGAAGGGGTTGTCTGCCTCCAGGGGATAATCGTGCTTTTCTCCTTCGAAAACATACCCGCTAACACCATATTCATAGCAGTAATCCTGCAGGAGGCAGTTTCCGGCCTTTTCACAGGTCATACAGTCAAGATTATGATTGGAAACCAGCAGTTCCAGGATCGTTTTTCTCGCCTCTCTGACCCTAGGTGTATTGGTCCTGATCTCCATACCCTCAGTACAAATAGTGACACAAGAAGCGGGAAGATTACGCATATTCTCTATCTCTACAACACAAAGACGACACGCTCCGACAGGTGTCAGGTCCGGATCGTGGCACAGGGCGGGGATGTTTATCCCAATGGACCGGGCGGTGTCCAACACCGATGTGCCCTCTGGGACCTGAACCGTCTGGCCGTCGATATTGACGGTGACGAGAGCCACTTTTCTCACACTCCTTTTCCCCTTTGTTTCTCAGGTTATGTGCTTACAAGCGCACAATGGCACCCTTCTTGCACTGCTCAATACAACTGCCACACTTGATGCACTTATCGGGGTCTATTTGATGCGGCTCTTTCTTTTCGCCGGTTATTGCTCCTGCCGGACATACCCTTGCACAACGGCCACAGCCGGAACACTTCTCTTGTTCTATGGAGTAAACCAGCAGGGCTGAACAGGCATGTGCCGGACAGCGTTTATCATAAATATGTGCCTCATATTCATCACGGAAATAGCGCAGTGTGGAGAGCACCGGGTTGGGAGCGGTATTACCCAGGCCGCAAAGAGCAGTTGATTTGATCACACGGCCTAAACGCTCCAGTGTTTCTATATCTTCGGGTACACCCTCTCCATTGCAGATTCTGGTCAGGATCTCCAACATCCTCTTGGTTCCTTCCCTACAGGGGGTGCACTTACCACAGGATTCAGACTGAGTAAAATTGAGGAAGAACCTGGCCAGGTCTACCATACAGGTGGTTTCATCCATAACCACTAAACCACCTGAACCCATCATGGCCCCGGCCTGGATCAGTGACTCATAATCAACAGGTGTATCCATCAAACTGGCAGGTATACACCCACCAGAGGGTCCACCGATCTGTACTCCTTTAAACTCTTTACCCCCGACTATACCCCCACCGATTTCGAAGATGATCTCTTGGATCGTGATCCCCATCGGCACTTCTACTAGGCCAGTATTATTTACTTTACCTGTTAAGGCAAATACCTTGGTACCTTTACTCTTTTCAGTACCCATGGAGGCAAACCAATCGGCGCCTTTTCCGATAATTACCGGCACATTGGCATAGGTCTCCACATTATTGATATTAGAAGGTTTCCCCCACAATCCCGACTGTGCCGGGAAAGGCGGTCTTACCCGGGGCATACCACGCTTACCCTCAATAGAAGCCATCAGAGCGGTTTCTTCACCACATACAAAGGCTCCTGCTCCCTCTTTAATGTGCAGATTGAAGGTAAAATCGGTACCCAGGATGTTTTCACCCAACAACCCCAGATCTTCAGCCTGAGCGATAGCTATCTTTAATCTCTTAATTGCAAGCGGATACTCGGCACGACAGTAGATATAACCCTCCCGGCATCCGATAGCATAAGCAGCGATAGCCATACCCTCGATTAAAGTGTGCGGATCCCCCTCTAAAACACTGCGGTCCATAAAAGCACCGGGGTCACCCTCATCAGCATTACAGATCAGATATTTCAGATCTCCCGGTGAGCGGTGACAGAATTCCCACTTAAGACCTGTGGGGAAACCACCACCACCACGGCCGCGTAGGCCAGACTGCTTAATCTCATCAATCACCTGTTCAGGAGTCATTTCATTAACAGCTTTTTCTAAAGAGGAGTAACCATCTCTAGCAATATACTCCTGTATCTCTTCTGGATCAATAGAACCACAGTTGCGCAAGGCGACACGTTTTTGTTTCCGATAAAAGTCAAGGTCTTTATAGGACGGTATTTTTTCTTCCTTGACAGGTGCCTTATAAAGCAGACGGTTAACAACACGGCCATTTACCAGATGTTCATCTACTATTTCAGGAACATCCTCTGGTGTTACCCTGACATAATATGTTCCCTCAGGATAAACAATTACCAGAGGCCCATTTTCACAAAGGTCATGACAATCGGTCTCAACAAGCTTAACTTCCTGATCAAGTTTTTTCTTTTCCAATTCCTTAGCAAATGCTTCCAGCACCTGCTTGGAACCAGATGAAGAACAGTTTTTGCCCCCGCAAACCAGAACATGGGCTCTGACTAATTGCACCTTCATTTCCCTCCTTCCCTTTTGATTTCTTTAAATTTCCTCAAAGCGTGCAATCACGAGGTCTTCGACAATATTACCGTGCATAACATGGCCTACAATGATCCTTGCAGCATCAGCAGGATTAACCTTACCGTAAGTAATGCGCGGCTCCCCTGGCCGTTGTACATCCACCAGCGGTTCCTGCTCACACATACCGATACATCCGGTCTTATCAACAGAAATCTGAAGATTGCGTTTATTAACCTCTTCAAGCAGCGCGGTCATTACATCACGGGCTCCAGCTGCAATACCGCAGGTTCCCATCCCCACAATAACCCTGATATTCTCAGCATTACGTGAAGCTATCTTTTTTTGGGCTTCCTCCCGGTATTTTTTAACATCTTCTCTGCTTGTTAGTTTCATATTTTCCACCTTGCCTGCCCCGCTTTTTAAGCGCGGCAAAACCCGGTGAATTCACCTCCCTTCGCTAAGGGTTTGATTACTCATACTGCTCGAGAATGCCTTTTAAATTGTCCGGAACCAGTCGGCCATGAGTGTCATCATTGATCATAACCACCGGGGACAAACCACAACAACCTAGGCATGCTACGGTTTCCAGTGTGTAACGCAGATCCTCAGTGGTTTCTCCATCACCAATACCAAGTTCTTTCTGCACACCCTCAAATACCTTTGAGGCACCACGAACATGGCATGCTGTACCGAGACAAACCCTGACGATATTACGCCCACGAGGCTGCAAGTGGAACTGGGCATAAAACGTAGCAACTCCAAATACACGGCTTGGCGGAAGCTTTAATTCACGTGCAATCCGCAGAAGCACCTCTTTAGGCAGATATCCATAAATCGCTTGTGCTCCCTGCAGAATTGGTATTAAAGCACCCTTTACCCCACGCCACTGTGCAAAAAGATCCCCCAACTCCTTCTCCTTCTGGATATCTTCGGCAGATTGTGCACAGCCAGCTTCAGGCATCCAATCCCCCTCCCTTCTTAATATTACATTAAAATGACCTGTTATCAGGACATAACAGCCCTGTTAACAGGATAAAACCTGACAACCTAGTTGGAAAACAAAAGATATGGATTTAAGATTTTGACCAGTAAAACGATTCCTTGCAATTCAGACATTAGAAAACAGTAAGATTTTCGATATGTTCACATTAGTTGTATTCGACAGTAAAGCGAAAAAACCTCCTGCAATAATAAAAAATC
>CAZZEY010000158.1:0-4095 GCA_964653445.1 uncultured Syntrophaceticus sp.
TATGATAATTGATGTACTTTTAGGGGAAGAGAAAAAAAAGTGAGATAACAAAGTATTGGCTACTGATATTTCAAATAGGGCACTAATGAAGGCTGTGGAAGGTATATACAGCAATGAAGAAATAGCTTCGTTACCTGTACAATGGAAGTTAAAGTACTTTAATAAGCTCAGTAAAGAAAAATCCGTTATAATAGATAAGATTAAAAATGAAGTTATATTTAGAAGGTTCAATCTGATTGATGCTGTTTTTCCATTCAAAAAAAAGTTCCATGTGATATTTTGCCGTAATGTGATGATATATTTTGATAGCAATACTAAAGAACAACTGGTAAATAAATTTTATAATTCCCTTGATTATGGTGGATATTTGTTTATTGGTCATTCTGAATCGTTAAACAGTAAAAACAATAGATTTAAGTACATTGCCCCTGCCATATACAGAAAGGAATAACTAAAAAGCAGTCTTTTCGAGGATGTGGTAACAGTTTGAGTGATATAAAAAAAATAAAAGTTTTAATTGTAGATGACAGCCTGATATCCAGAAAAGTTTTATCAAGGGGTATTTCATCAGATCCATATATAGAAGTGGTAGCACAAGCTGTGGACCCTTTTGATGCGAGGGATAAGATTATAGAATATAAGCCTGATGTTATGACATGTGATGTGGAAATGCCCAAAATGAACGGTATCGAATTTATACGCAGATTACTTCCGCAATATCCGCTGCCGGTTGTTGTTGTCAGTGCAGTAAGCAGTGCAGTATTTGATGCCTTGGATGCAGGTGCAGTGGAATTCGTGTCAAAACCTGATGTTCGGTCGGTGAAAAGCGTTGAAGACTTCATCAATGACCTTATAGCCAAAATTAAAATAGCAGCAAACGCAAAAGTTCTACAGAAAAAGGTTACCCATCAAGGTTATATAAGGGCGACTAAAAATGAAAATATTGATGCAAGCAAAATAATCGCTATCGGAGCCTCTACAGGAGGAACTGAGGCAATCCATAACATACTGAAATATCTACCTTCGACTGTGCCGGGAATCGTTATCGTACAACATATCCCGCCTGTATTCTCAAAAATGTTTGCAGAGCGACTTAATGCATCTACTTCCCTGATGGTAAAGGAAGCCCAGACAGGAGATTATTTAATGCAGGGAAAAGTTTTAGTAGCTCCCGGGGATAAGCATATGAGGATTAAAAAAGCAGGAAAACGGTATAAGGTGGAAGTTTTTTCAGGAGATAAAATTAATGGTCATCGCCCTTCTGTTGATGTTCTCTTTGAATCTGTAGCAAAGGAAGCAGGTAATAGAGCAATTGGGGTTATCCTTACAGGGATGGGGCATGACGGGGCAAAAGGCCTTCTTTCTATGAAACAAAAAGGCGCTCGAACCATTGGACAGGATAAGAATACATCGGTTGTTTATGGTATGCCTAAGAGTGCATTTGACAGGGGGGGTGTGGAACATTTGCTTCCCCTGCAGGAGATTCCCCGCTATATTCTCAACTTAATTCACTGATAAAACTCCTTCTAAGCAAAACGAAGGAAGAAGCAGCGAATTCATGATATATATCCGGATATTAGGGTTGGGAGGATGTGACCAATGTGACAGCTGTTTGTGATAGTGGGATAGAGAAGTAAAAAAGGAGGAGATAGAAAATGGTTGATGTTACTGTTTTTGGTTCAGGTGGAGATAGTCGCGAAAATGAAGGGTGCAGCTGCGGCTGCGGTTGTGGCCATGCACATTCTATGCGGGACGCAGCAGAGGTGCTCGAAAAAGAATTGATAGAAAAGTTCGGTGACCAGGTGAGTTTTCGCTATGTAGATGTTTTTAGTGAGGATATTATGGATTTTCCTGATGTAGTGAAGGTGATGAACCAGTTCCGTCTACCCCTGACTGTTTTGAATGGTGAGCCCAGGTTTCATGGTGGACTTTCTTTTGAAAAGATATCTGCTGCTGTGGCTGAACTTTTAGGGGAGGGTTAAGTACAGGTTGAACTTTTATTCTATTTTATATCACAGGTAATGATAGTTTCAGATGTTTCATTAGCTAGAGCTACCAGTACACCTTCGGGGTTGGCTATTAGGCTATTACCCAGACTGACCATGCCGATATGGCTACCCACGGCATTTGCCAGGAATACATAGCAGTGGTTTTCCACAGCTCTGGCTATAGGAAGAGCTCTGTTCTTGTCCAATTTCCAGCGGGCTTCAGACGGTTTATAGTAGTGGGCGGAAAGGATAAAAAGAGCATGGGCATTTTTACATACTGTTCGAGTCAGTTCAGGGTAATTCTGGTCGCGGCAGATGATTAGCCCAAATCTGCATCCCTGATATATAAAGGAAAGCTGTTTTGTGCCTGGAGTAAAATATTTTTCCTCAGCGCTAGTAAGATTGTTCTTATAATATGTATGGGTTGTGCCATCGGGAAGGATCACTGTGGCGGCATTATACAGTTTATCATCAGAGAAGACCGCTCTTCCCACAATGAGGCCGATATTAAGTTCAGCTGCTTTTTTGGAGATCATTCTCAGGGCAATCTTTAGGTTAGCGCTGAAATTGTGTTGTGTAAGAGTTTCAGGATGATAGCCATTGAGGCACATTTCCGGAAATACCAGCAGTTCTACTCCTTTACGTGCAGCTTTTTCTGCCATCAGCAGCACAGTTTCAGTATTGGTTTCCAGATTATTTGTAATAAACATCTGAGCAGCAGCGATCCGCAATATAATTACCTCCCAGCTTTTTTACTCATTTTATATCACATCTTAAAACAAAAGGATCAAGTTGACAAGAATCGAGCATAAATATGGATAATTAGGATGGTTATTAATAGTATTATTAATCGTGTGTAAAGTGCAAATATGGAGATAGTATATGTATCTCATTGTATTTTTTCTAATTTAGTATTAAATTATTGTATAGGTGGTATATGTTTTGAATGTAAAGGTATGTGCATGCTCAGGAGGTGAGGGCCATTCCACGGAAAAGGAGAAAGTGTTGGGTGGAAAGTTTGCCCCCTGCAGTATATTATAAGCCTGCAGGAATCCCGTTACGCAAACTGGATGAGGTAAAACTATCAGTAGAAGAATTTGAGGCACTGCGTTTGAAGGATTTAGAAGGCCTGGAACAGGTGCAGTGCGCCGAACGGATGGGGGTTGCCCGGACAACCTTCCAGCGTGTTCTTTATGCTGCCAGAGAAAAGATCGCTGATGCGCTGGTCCACGGTAAAGCTCTCCGCATCGAGGGTGGGGAGTATATTATGTCAACGGAAAAATTCCGGTGTACAGACTGCGGCAGTGAATTTGCAGCCCCTCCTGAAGCAGTGCAGCAGTTATGCTGTCCTGGATGCGGCAAAAAATCTGTACAAAAGCTGCGTTCCCCTGGTGGGCGTTACAAAAAAGGGAGCTGCTGGAGGCAAAGTGGAGTTGATAGGGAAGAAAACGCAGATGATTCTGAGCCAGGCGCAAAGTGACACATTCCCACTGATAAGGTAAATCTTTTCTGGGGGGATGGGTTTTTGCGGTGGGGGATAGTAATAGTGGATGCCACCAAAAGATGGTAAAAGAGGAGGAAATGAGTTTAATGAGAATTGCTATGCCTTATTTGGATGGTTTGGTAAACCCTCATTTTGGTCAGAGCAAGGAGTTTATTATTTTTGAGGCAGAAGGAAAGGAGATTACAGACAGTAAAATAATTAGTAACCAAGACTTTTGCCAAAATCATGAGGGTTTGGCTGGCCTTTTAAAGAGCGAGGGTGTTGAAGTCGTTATTACCGGTGGTGTAGGTCGGCCGATGATCAGAGCACTCCAGGCTATGGGTTTTGAAGTAATTACAGGAGCTAGAGGGGATGCGGCCAAGACTGCAGCTGATTACCTGAACGGAACTCTACAAACAGAAAATATAGCAGTCTGTGGTTGTGGAGACCATGATCATCATACACACAACTGCTAATTTTGCAATATAACTCAACAGTTATAATGGCTTCCAGATATGGAAGCCATTTTTATTAAGTTATTTTACCCGCTTATAAACCTAGAAGATGCTGCATCCTTTGGTTGCCGCGTTTCAGGATAATTATGATATGTGGGGGAGATAACGA
>CAZZEY010000159.1:0-4085 GCA_964653445.1 uncultured Syntrophaceticus sp.
GCAACTGATCCGAAAAAAGCAGCTCCGGGAACCATCAGAGAAACCTTTGGTATCGATATCGGCAGAAACGTTATCCATGGCTCTGACTCCCCGGAAAGTGCAGACAGAGAGATATTCCTTTTCTTTAAGGAAGAGGAAATCTGTAATTACGAACAGAGTTTGGCTGTCTGGATTTATGAATAGCCTGTAACGTAAAGCTTAATTCATTCGTAGATTCCTAATTGGCATAAAAAATTAATCATTCTATAAGTAGGAAAAAAAGAATTGATGGCGAATATAGATCAGAGACAACTATTCCTGGCTAAATATGCATAGGGGCTGATCCAAGCATAAAGTTGGGTATTTTTTTCATGTTTAAACCAGGAATCCTGTGTGTAAGGAGGTGTTGTCTGAGAAGGTAGGGGCCTAAGTATTTTGTGTTGTTTTGCCGGAGCGGTTAGGTTTATTGATGAAGGATAATTGAAGGGAGATGCGAATGTATGGCTTTTGATGCTACTCAGATGAAAGACTGGCAGATCGCTGCAGAAGCTGAAAAGAATATGCCTACCCCAGAAGAGTACATTGAATTACTGGGGCTTGAAAAAGATGAATTAATCCCATTCGGAAGAACACCCAGGGTAGACTTCCTCAAAGTGATGGATCGCTTGCAAGATAAGGTAGACGGAAAATATATTGAAGTTACAGCTATTACTCCTACACCTTTAGGTGAGGGAAAAACCACTGCCACCATGGGAATTATGGAGGGCCTCGGCAAACGCGGACAAAATGTCGGTGGAGCTATCCGTCAGCCTTCCGGCGGCCCGACGATGAATATTAAGGGTTCTGCCGCTGGCGGCGGTAACGCCCTTTTGATCCCTATGACTGAGTTTTCTCTCGGTCTTACCGGAGATATCAACGACATTATGAACGCTCATAACCTGGCAATGGTAGCCCTGAACGCCAGGATGCAGCATGAGGCTAATTATGATGATGCCACACTGGCTGAGAGAAATCTTAAGAGGCTGGACATCGATCCGAAGAATGTTGAAATGGGCTGGATCATTGACTTCGCGGCCCAGGGACTGCGCAATATAATTATTGGTCTCGGTGGTAAAAAGGACGGTTTCTTGATGCAGTCCAAGACAGGTATTGCTGTTAGCTCAGAATTGATGGCTATTCTGGCTGTGGCAAAGGACCTGCCTGACTTAAGAGAACGCTTGAGCAAGATCGTTGTAGCCTACAATAAGAAGGGTGACCCAGTCACAACAGCTGACCTCGAAGTGGACGGCGCCATGTGTGCCTGGATGCGCAATACCATCAACCCGACCCTTTGCTGCACTGTTGAGCATCAGCCGTGCTTTGTCCATGCCGGTCCGTTTGCTAACATTGCTATCGGTCAGTCCTCCATTATCGCTGACCGCTTAGGGTTGAAACTTTTTGATTACCATGTAACAGAGTCCGGATTTGCTGCAGATATCGGTTTCGAGAAATTCTGGAATGTGAAGTGCCGCTTAAGTGGTCTGAAACCGAATGTTTCTGTGCTGGTGGCAACTGTCCGCGCACTGAAGATGCATGGTGGTGGCCCAACTGTAGTACCTGGTCGCCCGATCCCAGAAGAGTACACCAAGGAAAACCTCGAACTGGTAGAAAAGGGCTGCGAGAACCTGGTACACTTAATCAATGTGGTCAAGAAGTCAGGGATCAAGCCTGTTGTCTGTGTCAACAGATTCTACACTGATACAGATGCAGAACTGGCTCTTGTGAAGAGGATTGCAGAGCAGGCCGGCGCTCGGGCAGCTATTTCCAACCACTGGTTAGAGGGTGGCGACGGAGCTCTCGAACTGGCTGATGCAGTTATGGATGCCTGCAAAGAAGAAGTAGACTTCAAACCTCTCTATCCGCTGGAAATGCCGCTGCGGCAGCGTGTAGAGATCATTGCCAAAGAGGTTTATGGAGCAGATGGTGTGGATTGGGCTCCGCTGGCTGAGGAAAAGGCCAAGAGGTTCGAAGCGGATCCATACTATGCTGACTTCTCAACAATGATGGTTAAGACTCACCTGAGTTTGACCCACGATCCAACCCTGAAGGGTGTTCCTAAGGGCTGGAGACTGCCGATCAGGGATGTTCTGGTATATGGTGGAGCCAAGTTCCTCTGCCCGATGGCCGGTGCTATCAGCCTGATGCCAGGTACCAGCTCCAACCCGGCATATCGGCGGATCGATGTGGACACCAAGACAGGTCAGGTCACAGGACTGTTCTAAAGCCTGTTTTAGATTTATTTGAGAAAGCCTCGTTTATCGGGGCTTTCTCTGTCTTTTTTTCTTTATTTTTGTTAAACTAAAGATGATCCATGTTTGGGTTAGTTTAAAAAATATTTGACAAGGGAGAATAAAATGGAGCGTATTGATGCCATCGTGCGGGATCCTTTGTTTCAGGAGTGTCTTGACAAAAATACAACAGTGGAAAAAGACAGAGAATTTTGCAAACATGATCTACGGCATTTTGTTGATGTGGCCAGGATCACCTATATTTTGCTGCTGGAGTCAGGTGCTCTGATTAATTTTGCGCAGGATAACAATCTGCGCAGCCTGCAGTCAGCTAAAGAGGCGGTTTATGCTGCGGGCATATTACATGATATTGGAAGATGGCGCCAGTATGAAACCGGGGAGGACCATTCAGTTATAGGTGCGGAATTGGCTGAAGAGATTTTAGATCGTGCGAGCTTTTCAACTCAGGAAATCCGGGTCATCACCCGGGCCATCAGGGAGCACAGAGAGCAAAGGGAGGGTATGTCTCAGCTAGGGGAACTGCTGCACAGGGCTGATAACCTTTCCCGGGCCTGCCATGAATGTGATGCCAAGGATAAATGCTACAAGTTCTCTACTATGGAAACAGGTAACCTGGTACTGATTTATTAGTGGTTGGTGGTTGGTCGTTGGAAAAACGAAACTTAACAGTACCAGGCACCATTAACACCTTTTGAGTGTTTGATTTCTATGAGGTAAAAGGATGGTTGTTATGGAAAGGAATGAAGGCCATAATTTGCGTGTCGTGGTGGTAGAAGGCAGGGAAGATGCTCAGCAGGCCTTGGCTGCAGTAGGAGCTGATCAGGGTGGGATCAGGTGGATGACACCCAAGGCGCTTTACAGGGTGATCAGAGTCAAAGGTTTGGGTATCAAGTCAGCAGTCATCCTCAAACAGGAGATGCTCTCTAAGGGTGGAGAGGCAGCCATCAGCAGAGAAGCCGGGAGTTTAGCCGCAGACAAGACCGATGTTCTGCTGATGGGCACACTGCGGCAGTATAATGAACTCTGCAAAAAACTGAAGATGCAGCCCTTTGGCCTACGCCAACTGTCAGAGGAAATCAAGACTGTTTTAAATAATTACGATATTACGGAAATAAGGGTTCTGCGTTGTCGGGAACACACTTTAAAACTTGGGGAGCGCACCCTGATCATGGGAATACTCAATGTGACACCTGATTCCTTTTCTGATGGTGGGCAGTTTTTTGATATTGAGAGGGCTGTAGAGCATGCCCACAGAATGGTGGAGGATGGGGCTGATATCATCGATATCGGTGGTGAGTCAACACGTCCCTCCACATGGACAGAAGAGCCCCTCTCTGCACAGGAGGAGATCAGGCGCATTCTGCCTGTACTGGAGCGGCTGGTGCAGGAAATTAGGGTTCCTATTTCTATCGATACATATAAAGCGGAAACCGCCAGGGCTGCTCTGGAAGCGGGAGCACACATGATCAATGACATCTGGGGACTCAAGCGGGATCCGGACTTGGCTGGAGTAGTGGGGAAATATCAAGTTCCGGTCATTATTATGCACAATCAGGATGGCACTGACTATCAGGAAATGATGGGCGATATTCTGGCTTCTTTGAGAAGAAGCATTGAGCTTGCCGAAAGTGCCGGTGTGGAGCCTGACCAGGTTATCATCGACCCAGGGATCGGTTTTGGTAAAGATACACAGCAGAACCTGACCGTTATGCGCCATCTGCGGGAGTTTCGCTCTTTGGGAAAACCTATACTGCTGGGTACATCAAGAAAATCCATGATTGGCAATACCCTTAAGCTGCCCTCAGATCAGCGTTTAGA
>CAZZEY010000160.1:0-4082 GCA_964653445.1 uncultured Syntrophaceticus sp.
GAGGGCGAAATGTGGTCCGCAGGCGCCGGGCCCGGGGTCGGAAGAAATTGACCGCTTAATATTTTAAGAGGTGTAATTTGTTATCTGTAAAAAACCGCATCCGCAAAAACAGTGATTTTAGAAATATATACCGGCACGGTGATCTGTTTTTTTCTCGCTATTTTGTGCTGCATTCTTTAAAAAGGGATAAAAAGGGAAACACAAGAATAGGTATTGTACCATCCCGCAAAATAAGCAAAGCTGTTTTAAGAAACAAGCTAAAGCGAAGGATCAGAGAAATCTTCAAGCTGTATAAAAAGAACATTAAAGATAGCTATGATCTGGTGCTCAACACTCGGGTTGAAGCGGTAAATGCCAGTTTTGAAGATTTAAAAAAGGATTTTGAGCACCTTATCAAGAAAAGCAGATTAGAAAGCCAGGTCACCTCTGATGATAATGAAGGTGGTTGGTAGTTAACTGGATTTTGTAGGTATTTTATTGATAAGGAAGTATGATGCTGAAAAAAGTCTTTATTAATCTTATTAAAATATATCAGAAGTATTGGTCATCTTGGCACCTCCCGGTCTGCCGATTCTATCCCTCATGTTCGGTTTATTCTATCCAGGCACTGGAAAAATATAATTTCCCGCGTGCTGTGGGTTTAATTATTTGCAGACTGGTAAGGTGTCATCCCTTTTGTAAAGGGGGATATGATCCGGTACCATGATAAATTCTTTAATCGGGAGGTGACCCTGCCCGGCAGATATGGCGAGGCGGGATAAAATTTGTGGAGTGCAGTTATTGATGGAGTTAGCCAGATAATCCAATACTTTTATTTAGCGTCAGTCTGGTTGAATGTACCAAGTTATGGTTTGGCAATTATCTTTTTTACAATTGCAGTTAAATTGGTGCTCTTCCCTCTGACCAGAACACAGATGAGGTCTATGCGGGCGATGCAGGAATTACAGCCAAAGATTAAAGCCATTCAGGATAAATATAAAGATAAACCTGAAAAGGCTCAGCAGGCAATGATGAAATTATATCAAGAAAGAGGAGCCAGCCCTATGGTCGGCTGTCTTCCCCTGCTCATACAGATGCCTATTATATTTGCTTTGTTCAATTCACTGAGGACATTTTTTGATCCAGTAAATCATCCTGCCTATGTTGATTTAACTAAAGCCCAATTCTTATGGGTTGGTAATTTAGGACAACCGGATCCGATCATATTACCTCTATTGACTGTAGTTGCTACCTTTGGCCAGCAGTATATGTCCAGTATGGCATCCGCAGGAAAAATTGATCAAACTCAAAAAACTATGCTTTTTATTATGCCTTTGTTTGTCGGATGGATTGCCCGATCATTCCCTGCCGGGTTGACCCTGTATTGGGTGATGTATAGTCTGGTTAGTGCTGTCGAGATGATTGTTATTAACAGATCAGCGAAAGTAGAGAAGGGAGCACGATCATAAGCATGAAAGAGATTGTTGTAGAGGGCAGTACTGTTGATGATGCTGTTAAGTGTGCCCTTAAACAGCTTGATGTATCACGTGATCAGGTAGATATAGAAGTTTTAGAAGAAGGATCAAGGGGTTTTTTGGGTCTGATCGGTGGAAAACAGGCAAAGGTCAAGGTTATTGTTAAGGATTCCCCAGAAGATGTAATTAGAGAATTTCTGGCAGATGTCATAAGGGCTTTGGAATTTGATGCTGAATTCAGTGTCTATTATTTAGATGGGTATTGGCATGCTGATTTTGAGGGTGATGATGTCAGGTTTTTGATCGGAAGAAGGGGAAAGACCCTTAATTCATTACAGATGCTCACTAATTTGGCAGTTAATAAGAAACTGGATGAAAAAGTCAGGATTATTATTGATGCTGAAGGATATCGTGGTCGGAGAGAAGAGGCACTGCGGAATTTGGCCAGGAAAACAGCGGAAAGGGTTTACAGAACAAGAAAAGATGTTATGCTTGAGCCAATGACACCTCAAGAAAGGCGCATTATCCACCTGGAACTCCAGAACAATAAAATGGTTACTACAACAAGCAGAGGGGATGAACCCTACCGTAAAGTTGTGGTTTGTTACAGGTCGAGCGGAGCATAACAATGCATAATAAATATTTTTGCTTTAGAAAAGGGGAATTGGTTCCCCTTATTTTTATATCAGTAATTTTATAAGAAAAGTTTTTGCTGATAAGGGTGTGATATGGTGAAAGAAAGTGATCTGATTGCTGCGTTGGGGACAACACTTGGTGAAGCTGCCATTGGGATTGTCCGAATGAGTGGTCGGGGTGCTGTTGAATTAGCTGCTTCAATTTTCAGGCCGCATAAAAAAGGCTTAGATCTAACAGCAGTACCCTCCCATACCATGCATTTGGGTTATATATATGGTGATGATGAAATTATAGATCAGGTCTTAATTAGTATAATGAGGGGGCCCCACAGCTATACAAGAGAGGATGTTGTTGAGATCTACTGTCATGGTGGCATAATTCCGGTTCGCCGTACACTTGATCTTGTAATAAAACAAGGAGCAAGGGTGGCAGAGCCGGGTGAATTTACAAAACGCGCTTTTTTAAATGGAAGAATTGATCTTGCACAAGCTGAAGCTGTTTTAGATCTGATTAGAGCACACAGCACTAAAGGTGCTGAAATTGCCTGCAGGCAGTTGAGTGGAAATATATCTGCAAAGATCAGTGAAATTAGAAATGAACTGAAAAAAATAATGGTAGTTATCGAAGCTGAGATAGATTTTCCAGATGATGTTGATCCTGTACCAATTGAAGAAAAAGCTGAGCATATAAAGTTGCTCAGAGATCAAGCCTACGATCTGATCAAGGGATCAAATATTGGGCGCGTCTATCGTGAAGGACTGACTACTGTTCTATTAGGTAAACCAAATGTAGGAAAATCAACACTGTTAAATATGCTGTTAGGTGAAGAAAGAGCTTTGGTAACTGATATACCAGGGACGACAAGAGATTTGATCGAGGAAATACTTGTGATTGAAGGGATACCGCTGCGGATAATCGATACAGCCGGTATCAGAGAAGGAGTGGGTGTAGTTGAGTCTCTGGGAATTGATCGAGCTAAAAAAACTGTAGAACAAGCGGAATTGATACTGGCAGTGTTTGATGCAGCAAGTGAGTTTAGTGAAGAGGACCAGCTTGTTTTGAATCTGATTAATGGTAAAAACGCTATTATTTTATTAAATAAGGTTGATCTTAAAGAGATTAAGATCGATCAAGATATAATTGAGCAGCATCTAGAGCAAAAACTGCCCATGATAGAGGTATCTGCGAAAATGGGCTGGGGGAAAAAGGATTTGGCAGATAATATTTTACAGGTTGTTGGTGGTGGACACATCAGCAGTGAATCCCCTATGCTGACCAGAAAAAGGCATCAGGTTGCTCTGGAGAAAGTTGTTGATCGATTAAATTCTGCATTAAATGGGGTGAAGATGGAAATACCTCTGGAGTTTATTGCTCTTGATCTATGGGATGCCTGGTCAGCACTAGGTGAGATCACAGGTGAAACAGCACTACCTGAAGAAGTAATCAGTTCTATTTTTGCGGAATTCTGTATTGGGAAGTGATGAAAATGGATTCAGCTGTGGATGTACTGATCAGAGGAGCTGGGGAAATAGGTATTAAGTTGGGGGATACAGAGTTAGAGAGGTTTGAATTATATAGTGATCTGATCAGTTTTTGGAATGAAAAGATCAATCTGGTCAGCTATAGTAAAAAAGAAGAATTATATCGCTCCCATTTCCTTGATTCCCTTATGTGCAGCTGTGGTTATGACTTTAGACAAAAATGTAGGGTTATTGATCTCGGTAGTGGTGCCGGTTTTCCAGCAGTACCAATAAAAATTTGCTTTCCTGAAATTGAGGTGTTAATGGTTGATGCCCGAAGAAAACGCTGTGATTTTTTAAAAACGGTTATAAAACAACTGTCACTTAAGGACTGTTATGTTGAATGGGGAAGATTCGAAATAATAGCCCATCAAACCCAATATAGAGAGAGATTTGACTGTGGTTTAGCTAGGGCGCTTGCCCCTTTAAATATTTTAATAGAATATGCTTTGCCATTTTTGAAAACCGGTGG
>CAZZEY010000161.1:0-4072 GCA_964653445.1 uncultured Syntrophaceticus sp.
TTTCAATGAGCGCAGAATTGTTTCCACTTCTGGTAGTTCAGGCAATTAATCAACACTCTCCATGTCATTCCAGTTGGAACCAACTTCAATACTGACCTTTAAAGGAACAACAAGTTTGATTACATTTTCCATACCCCTGCGCACAACAGTAACAAGGAGGTCAACCTTCTCTTCAGGCACTTCAAACACAAGTTCATCATGCACCTGCAGCAGCAGGTGTGCCTGCAGCCCCATTTCCTGCAGTTCACGCTGAATATTGAGCATCGCCAGTTTGATAATATCAGCAGCACTTCCCTGTATAGGTGTGTTGAAAGCAGTCCTCTCTCCAAAGGCCCGCACATTCCTGTTGCTGCTCAGTAGATCAGGTAAATACCTGCGCCTCTTTAAAATAGTCTGTACATAACCCTTTTCCCTTGCCTCAATTACTGTCTGCTCCATAAAGCGTTTCACACCTGGATACTGCTGGAAATAATTCTCAATATATATATTTGCCTCTTCTCTGCTGACTCCCACATCTCTGGCCAGGCCATAATCGGTAATACCGTAGATGATACCGAAGTTAATCCCTTTAGCCCTCCGGCGCAGATCAGGTGTCACATCTTCAGGTGCGACCCCAAAAATTTTTGCTGCAGTTCTGGTGTGAATATCCTCCCCATGCTGGAAATCTGAAATCAAATGCGGATCCCCTGACATGTGTGCCATCACCCTGAGTTCGATCTGAGAATAATCAGCTGCCATCAGCAGCCAGCCTGGTTCAGAGGGAATAAATGCTTTTCTAATTTTTCTGCCCAGTTCATCTCTTATGGGTATATTCTGCAGATTTGGCTCTGTACTGCTCAGCCTGCCGGTGGCGGTAATGGTCTGGTTAAATGTTGTATGTATCCTTCCGGTTTTCTCACAGACCATATTTTGGAGCCCATCAATATAGGTGGATTTCAATTTAGCAAGCTGTCTGTATTCCAAAACCTTTCTGGGAATCTCATGATAAACAGATAGTTTTTCTAAAACTTCAGCATCTGTACTAAAACCTGTTTTCGTTTTCTTGATAACCGGTAGTTTCAATTTTTCAAAAAGTATATGTCCCAGCTGTCGTGATGAATTGATATTAAAACCTTCGCCAGCAAGGGCATAAATCTCCCCGGTTAAAGCCAGGAGCTGTTCCTGCACATCTCCGGACATCTCCTCCAGGCAAGCAGCATCTACTTTGATTCCCTGCAGTTCCATATCTGCTAAAACAGCAGATAAAGGCAGTTCCAGTTCATTAAAAAGCTCAATAAGCTCATCCCTTTCCAGTGCATTTCTTAACACCGGCCATAATTGTTTGATAATAAAGGCACACTGGGCTGCCCCTTGTTCATCCTGGTCAAATGTTACCACCTGGTTGAGATATTTTAAGGCAATCTCATCAATACCAGGATTTGAAAGGGATGAATTTAAAAGATGTGCAGCCAGCATTGTATCCCCTCTAACACCTGTCAGCGAGATATTGTATCGTTTGCAGATGATCAGCTCTGCTTTGGCATCATGACACCATTTTTCAATACTTTGATCTGACATAACTGAATGCAGAAGCTCAATCATTTGCTCCCTTTCCCTGCCTTCAGCAGGAAAGACAACTGCAGCACAGCTGTCACCCCAGGCTAAACCAAGGACAGATAAAGCTGCATGGTGAGGAGAAACCCCTTCCTTTTGGAAAAAGAGAGCAAACCCTCTCTCTTTATTAATCTGCTCAAGTATCTCTTTTAATTCAAATACAGATCTTGCCAAACAGTAATTCTCTCCGGCATCTGGGGTAGGAAGAGCCTGTACAGGTGCATTCTGCTGGAGATTTTTCAACATGGATCGAAACTCAAGCTGTTGAAAAATATTGATTAACTCCTCATAATCAGGTTCTTCTGCTTTCAGCTCTTGAAAATCAATCTTAATCGGCACATCTGAAGCAAGAGTGGCTAGTTTTTTGCTGAGCAGAGCCTGTTCCTCATGACCTTTTAAGCGTGATACAGCTCTAGCAGGCAGTTGATCCAGATTGGCATAACACTCTTCAATAGTAGAAAATTGAGTAAGCAGTTTAACTGCTGTCTTCGCTCCAATACCGGGTACTCCGGGAATATTGTCACTCTGATCACCTTTGAGCCCTTTTAGGTCCGGTATCTGTTCTGGCGTTACACCATATTTCTCCTTTACCTTCTGGGGTGTAAAGCACTCCATGTCACTGATACCCTTTCGTGTTAACAGAGCCTTTGTATGTTCGGAAACCAACTGCAGCAGGTCCCGGTCTCCAGACACAATCAAAATCTCCAGTCCCCTTTTTTCCGCAGCTCTGACTACCTCACCGATTAAATCATCTCCTTCATACCCCTGAAGCTCCAAAATCGGTATTTTTAAGGCTTTGAGCACCTGTTTGATCAGCAGAAACTGCGGCCGCAGCTCATCTGGGGTGCTCTTGCGGTTAGCTTTATAATTCTCATATTCCTTATTCCTGAAAGTCACACGCCCAGCATCAAAAACCACAACCAGATAATCCGGCTGCTCCTGTTTGATGATCTTTTGCAGCATGGTGGTAAAACCATATACAGCATTAGTAAAATGCCCGGTGGTTGTCGTCAGCAGCGGCAGGGCATGAAAGGCGCGGTGCGCCAGGCTGTTTCCATCAAGTATAACAAGCTTATTCAACAAAACCCGCCTCACTTTCGCCACTGATATAAATCATCCCTTTATTATCATCGACATCAAGAACCGTATCCATCTCTAAACTAAGATTTTTCATCTTTTGTAAAATCCTCTCCCCATCATTTTTGTCTGCTGGTCTTGGTTGCGCATCAGTAATCATAACAGGATAGATCTCAACTTTGTCTATATTTAAATCACTGAAAATTATTTTTAACATCACTGATTCCTGGCATTTATCCCGTCTCTGTTTATCAAAAATAAAATTCCCCATACTGTAAGCGATCAATGAATCATTATAGACCTCCATACCCTGCAGACAGTGAGGATGATGGCCAAGGACCAGCTTAGCTCCAGCATCTACCAGCCTGTGAGCAGTCTCTCTCTGAACATCCAGAGGATAATCGGAGTATTCAGTACCCCAGTGAAGAGAAACAACTATAATATCCACATCACCTTTCAGTGATGATACTGCTTCCACTAACTTATCAGCATCTAACTTCTGCACACCCGGCCGGTCAGGTCTCGCTTCAAAGGTGCGCTGGTAGCTGTAATCCCAAAATATATCAGCCATTTCTGTAGCAGCTATAAAGGCAATCTTACAACCATTGACCTCTTTGATCACAGGTTGAACCGCCTCGTCCAGATTCTTTCCAGCACCTACAGGGTCAATCCCCTGCTGGCGCAAATACACCAGTGTATCCAGTAAAGCAGGAGATTCATAATCAAGGATATGGTTATTGGCTATACTCATCACATCAAAACCCGCCTCTTTCAAGGCCTCTGCTGCTTTTGGGTCACCTCGCAACCAGATGCCCTTACCCGGTATAGGTGTTCCTTGTTGGGAAAGGGGTGATTCAAGATTGCCAAAGGTAAGATCCGCAGATTGGAGTAATTCAGCCATTTGTTCAAAGGGGTAAAACATACCATATTGGGACATGGCTGTAGCAACTCCACGCCCCAGCATCACATCACCGCAAGCAGCCATGGACCACATTTGAGGGGGTTCAGGCTCCTGGGTAACCTGCTGGCCCTGTTTGCCCCCTGTCTGGGGAGGTCTTTCCCACCATCCCTGTCCAATATAAACCACTGCAGACAGAACAACCAGCAGAACTAAAAGAGCAATTAAAAACCGGCCACTGTTTTTTCGCTGATAACGACCCACAGTCAGCCCCCCTCTTATTTTAAAAAAATATAGTTCAATTATAACAGATCACTTTAAATTAGAATATTTGTTTAACTCACCCAATAGTTACTCAAGAAAAAAGAGAGCCCAAAAGCTCTCTTGTAATAATCCCTTGGTTTTATATACTTTCGTGCTCTTCCAGGCTGTCCAGGATATGAAGCAGAGTCTCTTCATCAGGGATATCCAGTGTCCCATTCTCCGCTTCCTTGCGCATTTCGG
>CAZZEY010000162.1:0-4050 GCA_964653445.1 uncultured Syntrophaceticus sp.
CGTTTGGCACTCTCTCCAACCAATTTTAACGTACCCCTGCCAAAAATGATTTCAGGAACCATAAATTTAAAAATTTCCATCAATATACCCCCTGTAGAAAGATATCAACCCCTTAATTAACAATATTCTATAAATAAGAATAAATTCCCTTTTTTTTTCGACAGCTTTTATAATCTTAAGAGGACGACCAGTGACTCTAGCTGGTCGTCCTCATTCAGATCATTACAGATCGTTGAAGTTTAACTTATGCCATAGGCTTTAAGCTGTCTTCGTAGATGGCCCTGACAACTTTTTCGTCAGCCTTGATAGGAGCCACACTTAACAGAACATCCAGAGATGGTGTGTTGAAAGCCAGATCCACCAGTTTGTCAACATCATTTTCTTTATATCCCATATCCAGCAGTTTTTCGGTGACACCGACACTGAACAGCCACTGCTCTACACCAATTGCACACTCTTCTGCTTCACCGGGAACACCTTTTAGACCCGGAACGATAGGTGCATAAACTGCAGACAGAATTTCCGGAACTGCAGGATAGGTGTATTTAATCACCGCAGGAAGTAGTATTGCTAAACCAAGGCCATGAGGCAGATCAGGTTTGACAGCGCTCAAAGGATGCTCCATAGCATGGGTAAAGTGCAGCAATCCGTTGTCAAAATCAATACCAGCGATCATTGAGGCATAAAGCAGGTAATACCTTGCGGTCAGATCATCTGGATGTGCAACTGCCTGGGGCAGATAGCGGGCTACCAAACGAGCTGTTTCCTCTGCTAGTAAGACAACATATGGGTTGGTTACTAGAGAAGTACAGGCTTCATTGACATGGTTCAATGCATCAATAGCGGTGTAGCGTGTCTGGTTGGCCGGAAGTCCGGTCATGACAGTTGGGTCATCGATAGCAAATACCGGATAGATGCAGTCGCCAACTAAGCATGGTTTGTATTCCATCTCTGGGATGCTGGCCACAGCAAATCTGTCGACTTCAGTACCTGTTCCATGGGTGGTATTGATAGCTATGATGGGAACGGCCTTCTCTGCATTGAATTTGAAGGTATAAAGATCCCGGGCATTATACTTGGCATTATCAGGGTGAAGAAGTACAGCAGCACTTTTGCAGGTGTCGATTGGGCTGCCGCCGCCGATACCGAAAACAGCTCCTGCACCGATCTCTTTTCCCATTTGGACAGCTTTATCGATCCCGTCAACTGTTGGGTTAGGAACAACCTCATCATACATTGTCCAGGCAATCCCACGCTTTTTCATGGCAGGCTCTAAAACATCCCAGACACCAGTAACTTTGTAGACGATTTTATCAGTGCAGATCAAAACTTTGTCAATTCCTTGATTCTTCAGCCAGTCGCAGATGTCGTTAACCTTTTGGAGAGCCCCAACCCCCAAATAGCAGAGGGTACGGCTGCGAATTTCCATGACCTGATTAATATTAATTTTTGATTCCCAATTCATAAAATTTTAGCCTCCTTTAGTATCCTTTTAGTACTTTTTGACTATTTCCGATGTTTCCCCATATCCCCCTATTCTCTCTGACCGACCACCTCCGGAAATTCTAGTATTTATCTCTGTGTTAAATAATTGCAAATCACGTGCCAGTTGTTATATTTCTGGAAAATGGGACATTATCAGCGGTTTTAGAGAAAAAAATTAAGACTTGCCGGTTTTACGGCAAGTCTTTAACGAAATAACGCTATTCGTACCAATTTCACGTGATTAATATTCTAAAGTCTTGTTTATTATTTATTATTACTGACCTCAGCAAAATCACTGGCAAGCTTTTTCCTTCTGCAGTCAGGGCACAAATTTTCACCTGATACAGCAAAATCCAGTTGTTCCTTTACATGTTCTTTAACAGGTAGTGTACTGAAATAATTCCCACACATTTCACAGCGGGGCATTTCGAAAGATTTATGCCAGATCTCCTGACGCCCATTCTCTTTTTTAACAGATATCGCCCCGGTAGGGCAGATATCAGCACATGCACTGCAGCCAATACAATTAGGAGATGACTCATCAAAGGGAGTAGCCACCCTTTTTTCTGTGCCTCGCATAATGGTGGAAATGGCATAAGCACCCACCTTTTCACAGGCCTTGATACAGAGCCTGCACATAATACATTTCTCCTCTGCATCAACAGGTTCAACAGCAGTGCACTCATATTCCTGATGTAATTTTTTCATAAATTCACTGTTCGGTGCCCGCCTGTAGAGCAGTGTTATGATGTTACTCCTGATCTCCCGGAGTTCAGGAGTGTTGGTCTGTACCTCAATCTCCCCGGTAATGGGGTAGGTGCAGGAGGCAACCAAACGCTTTCGATCACCATCTTTGACTTCAACCATACACATCCTGCAAACACCCTGGCCGCCAAAAGCCTCACTGTAGCACAGCGTGGGGATTCCTACCCCTGCTCTCTTAGCTGCTTCCAGTATGGTTTCTCCCAAATTGACTTCTATTTCGTTCCCGTCAATTGTCACCTTCATTTTTCCCACCCCCTATTTTACTTTAACTGCCTGGAATTTACAGTTATTGACGCATTCTCCACACTTGATGCATTTTTCAGGGTCAATTGTATGAACTTTTTTCTTCTCACCGGTAATGGCATCTGCAGGGCAGTTCCTACGGCAGCGGCCGCAGCCTGTACAAAGTTCTGCGTCAATATAAAATTCAGTCAGTTCCTTACAGATCCCCGCTGGACACCTGTGATTATTGATGTGTTCCAAATATTCGTCACGGAAATACTTCAGTGTGGATAGTACAGGGTTGGGTGCTGTTCTGCCCAGAGCACACAGTGCTGCCTGTTGAATAGTTGAACTCATACTTTCCAGAAGGTCCAAGTCCTCTGATTTACCTTTGCCTTCACAGATGCGGGTCAGTGTTTCCAGCAGAAAACTGATCCCTTCTCTACAGGGGACACACTTGCCACAAGACTCTCCCGCCAGGAAGTTTACATAGTAACGAGCCACATCCACCATACAGGTGCGGTCATCCATGACTATTATACCGCCTGATCCCATCATAGAACCGGCTTCAGTAAGAGTATCAAAATCAACCGGCAGATCAAGCAAATTATCCGGGATACAGCCGCCTGATGGGCCTCCTGTTTGTACAGCCTTGAACTGCCTCTTATTCTGGATGCCGCCGCCGATATCATAAATTATCTCACGCAGTGTTGTGCCCATAGGTACTTCAACCAAACCGGTATTGACAACCTTTCCTACAAGGGAGAACACCTTGGTGCCCTTGCTTCTATCTGTACCCATTGTTGCAAACTTTTTAGCTCCGAGGTTGATAACCACCGGAATATTCGCCCAGGTTTCTACGTTGTTGATTACAGTAGGATGCCCCCATAACCCTTTCTCTGTAGGAAAGACATACTTATCCCAGGGTTCTCCCACATTACCCTGGATGGAATTGATCAAAGCAGTTTCCTCACCACAAACAAAGGCTCCTCCACCGCGTACAATTTCTATATCAAAGCCCAGGTCACTCCCCAGGATATTCTCTCCCAGATAACCGCACTCACGGGCATTGTTGATTGCAATAGTGAGGTTTTTAACAGCCAGATCATACTCATCCCGCACATAAATAAATCCCTTTGTTGCGCCAATGGCATAGGCGCAAATAATCATTCCCTCGATAACAGTATGGGGGTCACCCTCCAAAATGCTGCGGTCCATAAAAGCACCGGGGTCACCCTCATCACCATTGCAAATCACATACCTAGGTGGGTTATCTACAGCTGCACAGGCTTTCCATTTTAGACCTGTAGGGAAACCACCTCCCCCTCTCCCTCGCAGGCCGGCTGTTAAGACCTCTTCAATAACTTCGCTGGGTGACATAGTTTTAACCGCTTTTTCAAGGGATTGATAGCCACCACGGTCAATATAATCCTGCACAACAGTTGGGTCAATTTCACCGATATTGCGCAAAGCAACCTTTTGCTGTTTCTTATAAAAGTTGGTTTCATGGTGTGATTTATAGTACTTCTTGGTAGCTGGATCACGATACAGCAACCGCTGAACAAGTTCCCCCTGCTG
>CAZZEY010000163.1:0-4029 GCA_964653445.1 uncultured Syntrophaceticus sp.
CAAAATTTTTTCTCTTTCCTGGTTATACACCTCGGTGGTGAGCTGTTCTCTTATTTTCTCAAGCCGCACTAAATCACCCAGATCAATAACCACCAGATCTGTTTCAGGCTGCAGTTGTAAATATATTCTTTCAAGTTCTGAGTAGTCTGTACGGTAGCCAAGCGGGTCATTGGGGTCATAATTAAGAACCTCTTCAGATACATTTCCTTGATCAATTATTCCCTTTTTATCCATTGCCAACATCGCCATAGATCTATTTGTTAAAAACTCAGAGGGAAGATCTGAGTTGCCAATGGCTGCGGTTTTGAGCCCTTCTTGATGCAGAGCATCTGCTAGAGCACCAGGCTTAGCCCCACCTTGATTACTTTCATTGGCTAACTGGATGGACGGTATATCTAAAACAACGAGATTATCCTGTTCAGGTTCGACCCCTGTTCGGGCTGTAAAAAGCACCATCGGGTCCTCACCCTTGATGGTTTCCCGAGGGCCAAAAACAAGTGGTTCAGAAGTGGGACTCAAAGCGACCTGTCCGGCACTGATAGTTGCTGCTATATTATGCCTACTGCGCCCTGCTGCTGTATTTGTGTTAAGTAAAGCAATACTCCCCCCGCCGAATAAATCATGGAGATTTGATAATTCGGTTTTATTGTTGATATCATCCATTTTCAAATAATCACAGACTACAACAATAACCTGACGCTTCTGATTATCCTCAGCAGCCTGAACTTCCCCAGGTAATAGAGAACAAAACAAAGCAAGAAGCAGCAGAAATACCGCGGTCTTTCGCAAGTTGTCAATGATTTTTGCCTTACTCGGCTTGCATAACCTGTACATAGATATTCATTGTCCTCTCCACCATATTTTTATAAGTAAATTTTTCTTCCACCATTTCTTTCCCCTTACGGCCAAAAGCGGCAGCCGCCAGCCTGTTTTTCAACAGTGAAATCAATGCATCTGCTAAAGCTTTTGCATTTTTGGGGGGCACTAGCAGTCCGGTTTTTTGAGAGGTAATAATTTCTGCAAGGCCTCCCACATCACTGGCTACCACCGGGCACCCTGCAGCTAGTGCTTCTAGACAAAAAATGGACAGTCCCTCCCGTACAGACGGAATTACTGCGATATCAAAGATCCGCAATAGAGAAGGTACATCATCCCTGAAACCAATAAAAAATACTTTCTTCTCAATACCCAATCTCACAGCATACTGCTGTAAAAATTCACGTTCTGGTCCATCTCCTACTATTACAAAATAAACCGAGGGAAACTCTTTGTCAATAATTGCTGCTGCATCCAGTAGATATTTAATTCCTTTCGTTGGTTCTAACCGGGCTACTGTGCCGATAACAGGCCGCTCGTTTGAAAGCCCCAGCACCTCCCGGTCTAAGCAATTTGATTGCGAAAATAACTCAACATTGATGCCATTATAGATCACTGTTACCAATTCAGGAGGAAACATATTGCATCTCTCAATTTCTCGTTTTATTGCCTCAGATACTGCAAAAGACTGCGAATAGACTTTCTCATCAATATCCCCTGCATAGTTTGAAATGCTTTGGGAAACGGCATGATTTCATAATTTATCATATTGTGTATGGTTGCTACTACTTTCCGGCATCCTGCCTGGAGAGCTGCGGCCTGTCCCACCATCCCGGCTCTGATACCATGAGTATGTACCAGATCAATTTTTTCCTGTCTGATAATATTAGCGAGGGAGGATACAATCCACCAATTATAAAGTGGATTCATACTTTCATTCAGCGGCAGCAGATATTGTTTTTGAGCAAATTTCTTGAGCAGGTATGAATCACAGGAAGTGGGAGCAGCAAGGTAGATATGGTACTTATTTTTCATCCCCTGAAAAAGTGCTTCTAAATGTTTGATCATGCCTCCCTGGGCTGGTCGTACAACATGAAGAATCTTTACTGTCAACAAAATGCCTCCAGAAAAATAAAAAATGGGGAGTTCGAGAGTTCCTCCCCACCCAAGAAAGTGGTCAGAGTGGCGGGACTTGAACCCGCGGCCTCTAGCACCCCAAGCTAGCGCTCTACCAAACTGAGCTACACCCTGACGATTTATGTACCTTATTATTGTAGCCTCTCTTATATTCAATGTCAAGTTAAGAACAGACAGCTTTATTCAGTAGGGAGCATTGGGTGTTCTGTTTGCCATCGTTTCATTGTTGATGCTAAGCTTTCTTTTTTCTGACTTCTGACCTCTAGCTTCTGACATCTATTCCAGCCAGGCTTGCTTTATTGCATTTACGGGCACTCTGCTATCTCCGTGTTTCTAGTTTTTTGGTGGCAAACAAAAATCCCCTTGCCACCCTATTTAATAAATTCCTCATGCAGTACCTTTAATGCCTTCAATGCTTGATTTTCGTCAATAATACAGGATACCTTAATTTCAGAGGTGCTGATCATTTCTATATTGATCCCCTCTTTAGCCAGTGCTTTAAACATATCCGCGGCAACTCCCGGGTTGGTGATCATACCTGCCCCTACTATTGAAACTTTAGCAACCCGGTCATTATAAACAAAACCTGATGCTCCTATTTCCTCTATAATTTTCTTTACCACCGAAAGTGCCTTTTGGAGATCACCTCTTGCTGTGGTAAAAACGATATCATTGCGGTCATCCCGCACCCATCCCTGGATAATCATATCTACATTAATGTGCTCCTGAGCTAGAGAGTGAAATATCTTTCCGGCAATACCAGGCCGGTCAGGCACATCGAATATTCCGATCTTCGCTACATTCAAGTCATGAGCAACTCCACTAACAGGGCGACTGTTTTCCACTGATTCAACCTCCCCTACAAGTGTCCCTGTATTCTCATTGAAACTGGATCTGATTATTAATGGGACTGAGTAGTTTTTAGCAAACTCCACTGCTCGCGGCTGTAGTACCAGAGCACCCAAACTGGCCAGTTCCAGCATTTCATCATAAGAGATATATTCCAGCTTTTTTGCTCCGGGAATGATCCGGGGGTCTGCTGTATAAACCCCATCCACATCTGTATAAATTTCACATAAATCCGCTTTCAGAGCAGCTGCCAGGGCAACAGCTGTGGTATCAGAACCGCCCCGCCCTAAAGTGGCAATATCTCCATTATTGTGAATGCCCTGAAATCCTGCGACAACCACTATATTTCCCTGGTTCAGTTCCCGTTGAACACGTTCTGGTTTGACATTTAAAATGCGGGCTTTGGTATATGAATCATCTGTCTCGATACCTGCTTGATATCCGGTCAAAGAAACTGCAGGATACCCAAGTTCATTGATAGCCATAGCCATCAATGCAATCGATACCTGCTCTCCTGTAGACAGCAGCATATCAATTTCCCGCTCCTGTGGAGAGGAGGTAATCTCCCGTACCTTTTCCAATAGGTCATCTGTTGTGTCTCCCATAGCGGATACAACCAAAACAACCTGGTCACCCGCTTCTTTGGCCCTGACAACACGCCGAGCAACATTTTTCATCAATGTAGGGTCCGCAATGGAACTACCTCCGAACTTTTGTACTCTGATTCGCAACTAAAAGCCTCCCCCAACTTGTGTTATCAATTATCTTTTTTTACTATACTGGCTCCTGTCAGTGATGGTTCCAGTTGCAGAACTCTTGCTGTGATTCCTTGAGCTATAAAACAATCGGCAATAGCTTCCCCGGTATCACAATGAAGGGGAGAAAAGGCAATCACAGTAGGACCTGCCCCACTTAAAAACGCTCCATAAGCACCGGCTTCCTTTGCAGTCTCCATAATATCAGCCAGCCCCGGTACAAGGGAGCACCTGTACGGCTGATGAAGACGATCTCGCAGTGCCTCACCCAACAGTTCCCAATCTCCTTCACGTAAAGCTGTTACCAGCAGTGCAAGGTGTCCCATATTATAAACAGCGTCATTCAACGGTACACTCTTCGGCAGTACACTGCGGGCTTTATGGGTGGAAAGACTGAAATCAGGAATAACTGCGGTTATTTTCAGACCACTATGGGGAACCAAGCGGGAATAGATATAGGAATCACCCTCCT
>CAZZEY010000164.1:0-4011 GCA_964653445.1 uncultured Syntrophaceticus sp.
CCTGTATATAGCGCAAGTTTTTTGATTATCCAGGAATATCAGGGAAAATATCCCGTTTTCCACTGTGATTTTTATCGCTTGGGATCTTACCAGGAATTAGTGGATATTGGATGGGAAGAATACTTTTCTAGAGAGGGCATTATCCTGGTTGAATGGGGTAATCTGATTCCTGATGCTTTTCCAGCAGATTATCTGGAGGTTAAAATCGAACAGACAGATACGGAAACAGGCCGTCTTCTTCAATTTATCCCAAAGAGTGAACACTATATAAATATTGTTGAGGAGTTGTCAGAAAAATGCGGGTCTTGGGAATAGAAACATCCACTCCAGTGGTTTCTGTTGCTGCTGCCGATAACGGCCAGATTTTGGGGGAATTTTCTCTGACTACAAAGCAGGGGCATATGGAGCATCTACTCCCATTAATTGATCAACTATTAACCAGTCTCAGACTTAAAGTTGCTGATTTTGATGGATTTGCTGTATCAGTGGGACCAGGTTCTTTTACATCACTTAGAGTGGGTTTGGCTACCTGCAAAGCACTGGCACATGTAGGGCATAAACCTGTCGCAGAAGTGCCTACTTTAGATATTCTTGCCTGGGGTCTTCAGGGTATAGAAGGACTGATCTGTCCTTTGATACCTGCCCGTAGGGATGAAGTGTATACTGCAGTCTATGTAAGTTCACCTAATGGAATAAAGAGGTTGAGCAGTTATTTGGCTTTAAATCCGAAAGATCTGGTACAGCAGTTGAAGGGCGAATTACAGGCTAAAATAACTTTTACCGGGGAAGGAGCACTGCTTTACCAGGATCTTTTACAGCAGAACCTAAAAGACCGGGCTGTTCTGGCAGACCCAGCTCGCATTTGGCCCCGGGCGGGTTTTACCGCAATTTTAGGTGCTAAAGATTTAAGTGAAAAAGGGGGTAAAGAGCCCGGGGCGGTGCAGGCACTTTATGTCAAACCGCCGGCTATTCGCTGCCGGAAGTGTGATGGAAGAAGTTACTAATGATGTTTTAATACGCTTTATGCGCAAAGATGACATAGAAGAGATTTTGTTAATCGAACAGTGTTCTTTCCCTGCCCCCTGGTCGGCAAGGGCTTTTCTTAGTGAACTAGAGAATAAGTTCGCCAGGTACTTTGTACTGCTTGAAGTGGGGCGGGTGATCGGTTATGCGGGAATGTGGTTGTTTGCTGGAGAAGCCCATATCACTACCATCGCTGTACATCCTAATTATCGGAATCAGGGATATGGCAGACTTTTAATGAACTTTTTAATCGACTTTTCCCAGGATCATGGGGTTGATACAATGATCCTGGAGGTTAGAGTATCTAATATTCCCGCGATCAAGCTTTATTCCAGTCTCGGTTTCAAAAAAATCGGCATACGCAAAAATTATTATTTGGAAATTCATGAGGATGCTATTGTTATGCTGCGTAAATTTAATCAACAAAATGACATGGGGGAGGGTGAGCAAAATGCAGATTAGAGGGGTTGTCGACCGTATTGAAGGTGACAAGATCATAGTTTTGCTTACTGATGAAGGTATAGTTGTGCAGTGGCCACGGGAGTTCCTGCCTGATGTAAATGAAAGTGATATACTCTGCTTTGATGTCAAAATGGAGGTGCCGGCTAAAGAAGTTAGGAAAATGTCACCCAAGAGTCTTTTAGAGCGCCTGGCCTATCGTTCTTGATCAATAATATTTTTGTTATTGAGCATAATACCAGGGAAGACTTCTTTTTGGGAGGTGACTCCGGTTGGATAATAAAAACCTAAAAGTGGACCAAGGGAAAAGAAAGGTTAAGCGGGTGGAGAAGGATTGGTCCAAAGACACTGAGAATAATCCCGATGACCTGGAAGTATATGATGAAGAGGATTTTTAGTTATTTTTAAGGGGAGTTAGGAGAAATGCCAGTTACTTGGATATTAGGTATTGAAACAAGTTGTGATGAAACATCTGCGGCTGTAATCGGAGATGGCAGTATTATTGCATCCAATGTTGTCTCCTCCCAGATTGCTATTCACCGCCGATATGGCGGTGTTGTACCTGAGGTTGCTTCTAGGCAGCACCTGGATAAAATAACAGTTGTAGTGGAGAAAGCCTTACAGGATGCAGATATCGGCTTTGATGATCTCCACGGTATAGCTGTTACTGTGGGGCCTGGTCTTATTGGTGCTCTTCTGGTAGGGGTAGCAGCAGCCAAGGCATATGCCTATACCTTACAAATACCACTTTTGCCTGTACATCATTTGGAAGCACACCTTTATGCAAATTTTCTTGCCTGCCCGGATCTTTCCCCACCTTTTATCTGTCTTGTTGTCTCAGGCGGCCATACAAGTCTGGTTCTTTTAAAGAGTCATCTGGAATATGAAATTTTGGGTGCTACAAGAGATGATGCTGCAGGGGAGGCATTTGATAAAATCGCCCGGGTTATAGGTCTGCCATATCCAGGAGGGCCAGCTTTAGAGGATATGGCCAGAGAAGGAGACCCAGAGGCAATAAGATTTCCCAGGGCATGGTTGGGACAGAACAGTCTGGAGTTTAGTTTTAGTGGTTTGAAAACCGCGGTTTTGAATTATTTGAAACGCAGTGAAAAAGAGGGGAACAGCTCTGATCTACCTGATGTTGCAGCAAGTTTTCAGGCAGCAGTGGTAGAGGTGCTGGTGGAGAAAACTATTAGTGCCGCAAAACAAACCGGTGTTAATGATCTGTGTCTTGCCGGAGGTGTAGCTGCCAACTCTACTCTGCGCAAACTCTTTCAAAAGAGAGCTCAAGAGGAGGGCCTATCATTTTATTTCCCTGATAAGAAGTTATGCACAGATAATGCAGCAATGGTAGCCTGTGCCGGTTACTATCATTATTTGGCCAGGGATTTTACTGATATCAGCCAGGAAGCCTACGCTAATTATCCTCTGTCAAAAAAGCAGTCTTCGCTCAGGTGTTCCGGGTGTTAATATGTTGATAAAATGAAGTGATTTAGGAGTCCTATAGGTTAACATAATTTTGGGTGGTCCCAGTTAATATTGGGGATAATCGGAGTTAATTATAAAAATGCTGATAGCATTGTCTACAGTACCTGTGGATAACACTGTGGATATGTGGATTAATTTTTAAAAAATCAAATATTTCAGTCTGGGGCGGTGTATATGCGGCCAATTTTGTTTGAAATTGGAGGACTGTCGATTTACAGTTATGGTTTTTTTGTTGCTTTGGGGTTTGCTGCGGCTACCCTGTGGATGATATATCAGAGCAGAAGAAAGGGTAAAGCTGATGATTTTGAACTGGTTATTCTGGATTGTGTTCTCATCGGTTTGATTATCGGAATTATAGGTGCCCGCTTGTTTTTTGTTTTCCTCTATGAACCAGCTTATTACCTGGCTAATCCTCTCCAGATCTTATATATCAAAGAGGGAGGTTTAGCGTTTTATGGTGGGCTGTTCAGTGGGTTGTTGGCTATTGTTATTTTTCTGTTAATCAAACATATACCTGTACTCTCTTTTTTGGATTTTGTAGCTCCTGCAACAGCACTGGGTTACGCTATTGCGCGCTTCGGTTGTTTTATGAATGGGTGTTGCTATGGGAAAGCAACCACAGTAGCCTGGGGTGTTGTTTTACCTGCTGTTGACGGTTTAACACGACATCCAACACAGATCTATTCTGTGCTGGCTGGACTGTCGATTTTTTTTATTCTGGTGTGGAAGTCAAAAAAGGGCATCCGTTTTCCAGGGCAGGTCTTTTGTTTGTTTTTGATCCTCTACGGTTTATCCAGATCTGTAATTGAGTTGTTTCGGGAAAACACAGAGCTTACAGGTGGACCCAGTGAAGCTTCTTTGGTGGCACTGCTGCTGGCTGTTATCAGTGGGCTGCTCTATTACATGTTATCCAGGAGAGAGAAAAATATACCTCCAGGGTTAAAATAAATACCATTGTAATAGAGAAAAGAGATAAAAAGAGAGCCTTGACGGCTCTCTTTTTAGATAAATTATTTGTAAAAAACATGGTTTCCTATCCGG
>CAZZEY010000165.1:0-4002 GCA_964653445.1 uncultured Syntrophaceticus sp.
GCTTCCAAACACAGCAGCCATTCCTCATAGAAATCCTGTCCTTCATCAATTATTATCCCGTCAAACTTCCTCTCCTCCGGGAGGCTTAAAAAATAATCCGTCCCCAATGTAGGTAGGTCCTGCTGAAAAAACCTATCCATTTCGTTCTGCGGAATAACATCTGTAAAAACTCCCTCATCCACTTGCCAGTAGGCATTTGAGGCGGCTGCGAATGCATAATCTGCTAACGTAAATGTCGCCCCTCCTTGGACGATATTTACCGCGTTCAAGTGTTTTTCCTCAATATTCATCTTTGCCAACGCATACCCAGGCTCTACCTTAACAAGTTCAATGCCTGCCAAAGCGGCAAATCTGTCATTTTTCAAAAGGCTGGTATTGCTTGTCATGTTTATTTTCCCTCCACAAACAGCTTTGTTTTGAATGGTAGTTTTGCTCCGTTCCTGATTGTTTATGTTAGTCAGCTTTCTAAATAGATGCCAATCTGCAAATGCGCCCTCGAGGGTTCATATTAAATTGAAAATGGTTTAATCATTATTATCATTTTTTATTCCACTAAGCTCCTCCCGTCCCGCATCTGTTATTTCCCAGATACCTCTGGGAGAATTATCAGACATTAGGCCTTCCTTAACTGATGTATTCCTACACCGCTGCGCAGTATTACGCCAACGGGTATTGTGCGGTGTTGATGTAAGTGTCTGATGGTCATATTCATTTAGACGATCTTTTATTTTCTCATAGACACGATCTAAAGTGTCCCCAAGAGTTGCAGAACCATCTAATTCAACCAATGCTTCTAATATCGGTTGCCGAAATGCATCTTCAGGTGTCCGTAAATCACGCTGTAAGCGCTGGACTACACTCTGCTTCTTTGGCTTTGTTTGCAGGGTATCTGCAACCCTTTCAGTAAAAAATTGCTTCCATTCTTTTTGTAGAGCTTTCACTTTATCTCTAAATGATGCTGCATGACTGGCTTTATCTTTAATTTCATTGACAGAATCGTAATCACTTCTTTGGAACGCCTCCGCACCATTCTCATTAAAATTTTCAATGACTGTTTCTATTTCTTCAAGCAAAATATCAAAAGCTATCATTACATCGTTCTGTTGCATTTTTCCTCCCCATCCATCAATAAGTTATTACACTAAAATTTGATACAAAGTTATATTTACAAATTTGTTATTGTGTGGTTGTTTACAAGGATAAAGGTTGATACACAAACTTAATACCATCTTCAGAGTACTTTAGATACTGTGGAACATCGCTGGTTATCGAAGCAGCTGTACCTTATTCAACAGCGATTGAATAAGGTAAAACTGGAAAAGCGTCTGTTAAACGAAACGCCCCGGCGCCAGAAGGCTTTGCGGGAATTAGGGGATATGAGAAAGCGCATATTGCGTCTGCAGGGCTTGGAACCGTTGGCTGCTGTAGCCGGTGGTGATATTCCGCCAGGTTTAGCTTCCTTGCAGTTATTAAGATTACCCGGTTACCGAGAAGCCTATAAATAATGCCTGGCCTTATCGTTAGGATTGCGAATAGCATCGGGAAACCGTAGTTATAGGTACATTGAGTGCAGGGAATCAGTGCCAGCATTTACAACGGATGATTGACAAGCAGTTATATTATACGCCGCTGTTAAAAACCCAACTGCGCAAATATGCTGCCAAATGGGTAGCAACAATTAAAGCAATTGAAAACATCCCCTATCTGGCAGGAAAAATACCGTCTTAAGCAGAAATAGGAGTGCAATTCCAAACTCAATACTGTTCAGGAGGAATTCAATGAGTGAAACTGTTTTTAAACAAGTTAATTATGATCTAAACTCTCTCATTAAATATATTGAATTGGGAGAGATAGGTCTCCCCGATATCCAACGCCCCTTTGTTTGGAAAAACGCTAAAGTACGGGACTTATTTGACTCCATGTACAGGGGTTATCCGGTAGGGTACCTGTTGTTCTGGCAAAATGTACTCTCCGATAATGCCCGCACTATCGGTACAGATAAGAAGCAAAAACCACCGCGTCTGTTAGTTGTCGACGGTCAACAGCGACTGACATCCCTTTATGCAGTGGTGAAAAGAATTCCTGTAGTCAGGCAGAATTATTCCAGTGAGCAGATTCGTATTGCCTTTAATCCCTTGCAGGAGAAATTCGAAGTATCTGATGCAGCTATCCAAAGAGATAAGACATATATACCAGACATCTCAATATTATGGAGCGATGAAACAGATCTCTTTGAAGTAGTTGACCATTATCTCACAGAATTGAAAAGCTCGCGGGAAGTCACCACTGAAGAAGAAAAACAAATAAAAAAAGCAATTTCAAAACTGCAGTCACTTCTTAGTTTTCCCTTTACCGCTTTAGAGCTTTCGCCAAATATCAGTGAAGAAGATGTAGCAGATGTTTTTGTGCGCATCAACAGCAAAGGCACACCACTCAACCAGGCTGACTTTATTCTAACGCTCATGTCAGTTTTTTGGGATGAAGGCCGCACTCAGCTTGAGCGTTTCTGCATAGATGCTCGCAAACCTTCTAGCAGTGGTCCATCGCCATTCAACTATTTTATTAAGCCTGATCCTGATCAACTGCTGCGTGTTAGTGTAGGTCTCGCGTTCAAACGGGCGCGGTTGAAGTATGTCTATTCACTGCTGAGAGGGAAAGACCTGGAAACCGAAAAATTCAGTGATGAACAGAGGGTTAAACAATTTGAAATTCTGAAAAAAGCACAAGAAAAGGTAATCAATCTTCAGTACTGGCATGACTTTATGAACTGTATACGAATGGCTGGTTTCCGCAGCGCCAAAATGCTAAGCTCTCATAATAACCTGCTTTTTTCTTATATTCTGTATTTGATGGGGAGGACAGAATACGCTATTGACGAATTCCGACTGCGAAAGGTTATCGCCCGCTGGTTCTTCATGTCCAGTCTCACTGGTCGTTTCACCAGTTCCCCAGAATCTGCTATGGAATTCGACCTCGCCCGTTTCCGTGAAATAAAAGATGCGGATGGATTTATAAATACGCTTGATCGTATCTGTGACCTTACACTGACTGAAGATTACTGGAAGATTACATTGCCCAATGACTTGGCCACATCAGCATCAAGCAGTCCATCTTTGTTCGCCTACAATGCCGCTCTGGTACTGCTTGATGCCACGGCTCTGTTTTCCAAAATAAAGATCTCTGAATTGCTGGACCCAGTATCCCAAGGCACACGCACTGCCGTAGAGCGTCATCACCTTTTTCCCAAAGGATATCTCAAAAAACTAGGAATTACAGGGCAGCGGGAAACAAATCAAATAGCAAACTACGCCTATGTTGAATGGAGCGACAATATAAAGATTTCCGATCAACCACCTGCTGATTATTTGCCAAAAATGAAAGAACGGTTTAGCCATCAGGAATTGGTAAAAATGTATCACTGGCATGCACTGCCTGAAAACTGGGAGCAAATGAATTACCGCGAATTCTTAGAACAGCGTAGACAGCTCATTGCACAGATTATTTTTGAAGGCTATCAAACTCTTTCAATAGGAAGGACAGAACAGATAGAAGAACAGCCCCTAGCCATTAATCAAATTGTGGATGATGGTGAATCAAGTGAGGTTGAATTCAAATCCACATTGAGGGTAAACCTCCATACCGGAAGCAAAGACCGCAGAATGGAAATGGCAATACTAAAAACCATTGCAGGGTTTCTGAATACAAATGGTGGGATTCTAATAATCGGTATTGCTGATGACGGCACACCAGTAGGAATTGATAACGACGGCTTTGAAAATGAGGACAAGATGAGCCTACACCTAGTGAACCTGGTGAAAAATCAAATAGGGCCTACCATTTTGCCCTATGTCCATATGCGGTTTGAAGATTATAATGGATACAGAGTAATGATAGTTGAGTGTTCCAAAGGAAAAACTCCGGTTTTTGTCAAGGATGGCAGCATTGAAAGATTTTATATTCGTACCGGGCCATCAACAACAGAATTAAGTGCAAGCCAAATAC
>CAZZEY010000166.1:0-3981 GCA_964653445.1 uncultured Syntrophaceticus sp.
AATAAAGTGAGGTGACCTGGGTGAGCAGTGAGAATAGGCAGGGGCATCGATCTCCCTGGAAAAAAAACCTTTTTATAATAGTATGTGCGATCACCGTAATCGGTCTTTTGTCCTGGGGAGCAATAGTTTATGCCACAGATGAGATTAAGATCAGTGTTGATGGAAAGGAACTGCAGCATGAAACCCTTAAAGGTACTGTGGAGGAGGCACTTTTAGAGGCTGGTGTTGAGCTAAAAACCCATGACATTGTGACACCGGACCTGAAATCAGAAGTTAGAGATGGCATGGTTGTGGTGGTAGAGCGCGCTTTTCCAGTGCAGTTGGTGGCTGATGGTGATACCACTACCATCTATACAACTACTACTGATGTACGCGGTGTTTTGGAAAAGGCTTCTCTGTCACTTGGAGAACTGGATCGTGTCAGCCCGGAGCTTGATGAAGAGGTTGAGCCTGGTTGTGAGATCAGAGTAACCAGAGTTAAGGAAGAAGTGATTACAGAGGAGTTTGAAATTCCTGCAAAAACAGAAAGGAAACCTGATTCTTCTCTCAATAAAGGGCAGCAGCGTGTAGTGCGTGAGGGTTCACCAGGTGAGGGAGTGCGTCAGGTCCAGGTTGTATATGAAAACGGCAAAGAAGTATCCAGAAAAACCATTGAAGAGCAGGTTGCGCGCTCCCCGGTAAACAGGGTTATTGCCTATGGGACAGTTGCTACAGTATCCCGTGGGGGGGATGTTATCCGCTACCGTAAGGCACTACAGGTTAGGGCAACTGCTTATGGCCCCAGTACAGGTAAGTATACAGCAACAGGGCATAAGGTTAGCCGTGGTGTGGTTGCGGTGGATCCCAGGGTAATTCCGTTGGGTTCACGCCTCTATATCGATGGTTATGGATATGGGAGAGCGCTGGATATAGGGGGAGCAATCAAGGGGAATGCTATAGATGTCTTTTTCTCCTCTGATGCAGAGTGCTACAGATGGGGAGTACGCAATGTGAAGGTGTATATTCTGCAGTAAAAAATTAGTTTTACCATAGGATAAAAACCCGGCCTTTAGCAGCCGGGTTTTTAGATGCATGTCACCGAACCGCGCGGCGGGACGGTTCTACTGATCGGTCTGAAAATCGGTTGGTTTATCCTCGGAATCGTCCCCCTGATCGGTCGTTTTTTTATTGATCTGCCTGGGTCGGATTTGGAGAGGTATCTGATTTATAGTATAATAAAAGCGTTAGGAGGCAGTGTTAAATGGCTGAAACTACTTCTCCAACTGCTGTACGATCATTATTAAAGCGTTACGGCCTCGCGCCCAAAAAAGGACTGGGGCAGCATTTTCTCTGGCAGTCTCAGGTGGTGGAACGCATTGCCGGAGCAGCTGAACTTACAAAAGAAGATGTTGTCCTGGAGATCGGTCCAGGTCTGGGGGTATTGACCGCAGCTCTGGCCCGTAAGGCAGGTCTGGTCATAGCTGTGGAAATAGATCGCTCCCTTTTTCCTCTTTTAGAAGAAAATCTAAAAGGCTATGATAATATTCAGCTGGTGGAGGGGGATGCACGTGAAGTTGATTTCAATCAACTTCTGCATCAATATGCCCCCGGGTTTACCTCTTGTAAAGTGATGGGGAATCTCCCCTATTATATAACCAGCCCTTTGATTATACGCCTGCTCCAGGGGGAGTTCCATAAGGAACTCCTTGTTTTTATGGTTCAGAAAGAGGTTGCACAGCGTATCACCGCTAGGCCAGGGGGAAAGGATTATGGATCCCTTTCTGTTGCTGTGCAGTACTACGCGCAGCCGAAGATGGTTTTTCAGGTTTCACCTCATTCCTTTTGCCCACAACCGGAGGTGGACTCAGCTGTAATAAAATTGGTTTGCCGGGAGCATCCAGCAGTAAGGGTTAGGGATGAGCAAATCTTTTTTCAAGTAGTGCACGCTGCTTTTCGTTACCGCCGCAAAACTCTGCGCAATGCACTCCGGGAGGGAGGTATCCTCATCCCTGGTGACGAAAATATTTTTACAATTGCTGGGATAGCACCGGAGCGCCGGGGAGAAACCCTTGATCTGGAAGAGTTTGCGCGTCTGGCAGATACAGTGGCTCAGCTACAAGAAAGGAAGGAAGGAAAATGCACTTCATCAGTCCAACCAAGGGTGTGATGAACTGGGACGAGGTTATCGATGATCTGCTGGCTTATATAGCAGAGGAACCGGAATTGAGCTACAAGGTCATTATAGGAACAGATTCTCAGGTGCGGGAGGCAACTTATTTTGTCACTGCTGTTGTTGTGCACCGGGTGGGCAAGGGCGCGCGTTATTATTACAGGCGCAAGGTGTATGATAATATCAAAAGCTTGAGACAGCGGATTTTTATGGAGGCAGCCACCAGCCTGGAAACTGCCAGCAAACTGACTCAGGATCTGGCTGATAAGGGGCATACTGAGCTTGATCTGGAAATACACCTGGATATCGGCAAAAATGGAGAGACCAAAGAGATGATTCGGGATATTGTGGGTATGATCACAGGAAGTGGTTTTGATGCCAAGATCAAGCCTTACTCCTGTGGTGCTTCCACGGTGGCGGATAAGTATACCAAATAAAGATAGTGTCAACCATTACTGCTATTTTATGAATAGATCTGCTGTGCTGTCCTTCATAAAGATGGGGGCAGCTTTTTTGTGGTAAGTACAAAGATAATAGTATTAGACGAAGTAGTCGATTTTAGCATTCGGAAATTGCTGTTCAATCTGTTCCCTAAAAAAACCTTCTATTTCTGACGCCACCTCCTTAGGATAGAGATATTTGCCATAGCCAAACTGCCCCCATTTAAATCTTCTTTTTTCTGTATCTAGAGGGAGTTTTGTTTCTGGAAAGAGTTCCAGGATTACTTCTTTTGCCCGGGCGGTAAAGCGGTGGGTGATCAATTCGAAGGTCAGTTCCGGGTAATCTGCAAAGGGATGCAGCTCTTTTATCAGTTCTGAATATTCCTGTTTCCAGTTCTTTTCTGCGATGATCGGAGCGATCATAAAACCCAAAGGGTATTCCGCTGCTGCCACCTTTGAGGCGGCCTGAAGGCGTGCCTCCAGGCGAGGTGTGGCATGTTCATATTCTTTGATCACCTCAGGACTGTTAATGGAAAAACGGAATCTGGTTTTGTTGTTGTGTTTAAGGGGCAGTAGAGAATCCACATCTGTGAATTTAGTGACAAAACGGAAACTGGCATTTTCCTGATCCGCGAAAAAGGTGATCGTGTTCGCTAGTGCCCCTGAATAGGGCTCAACAGAAAGGGGGTCTGCGGTAGCCGCCCCTTCAAAAACAGTTGTTTCAGGTAGTCTTTCTTTTATATAATCTTGGGCTTTGTTCAGGATCTCTTCCTGGTTAACATAGATCCTGACATAAGGTCTGCGCCCCATATTGGTATGCAGGTAGCAGTACTCACAACTTCCGGGGCAGCCGGTGGCGAGAGGGAGTTGGTAGTGAGCTGAAGGACGGCAGGTAGCGAATTCCTTGCTTATTCTCACACCAACAACAAGGGTGCGTTTGGACCGCACGAATTTCTCCTGAACGCTTTTGCCGGGTATGCCTGTAACTCGATTGTGGGTTGTGGTAAAGCGTACCTCGATATTTTGCTGCTGAAAATAGTTGTATAATTTCTCCCCTAGTGGATAGGAGAGTGCATCTCTTTCAAAAAAGACCCTTTCTGGTTGGAACACTGTGCTTCATCCTTTTTTCATTAGTATATCCTGATGGTTTCAGTTAAATAAGGTGTTCCAGCCAACAAGGTGTTATTTTATCCCTATTTTTTGCGTATCCGGGTGCACAGATCCAACCAGTCACATCCTGAGCAGAAGGAGTCAACCCAGCTCTTGTTTGCAGCCATTACTTTTTTCTGGAGATCTGACCAGAGAACCCGGCTGCCTGGGTGGACTGAAAGGAATTCTAATGCTTTTTGGTCCAGTTCTCGGATTTCATTATCTGCATCTTCTTTATGAGCG
>CAZZEY010000167.1:0-3958 GCA_964653445.1 uncultured Syntrophaceticus sp.
CTCCTTTTAAAATACTCCCTTTTGCGTGGGAAGAAGTATAAAATTTTTAGGCAAGCTGCTCATTAATATAATCAGCCAGTTTATTTACCACCTCCTTGAGCTTAATCTCATCAAGTGCCTCCCCCATAACCCGGACCAGCGGCTCTGTTCCTGAGGGGCGCACCAAAATTCTTCCCCGCCCCTGAAGGCTCTCTTCAGCTTTCTTGATGGCATCCTTGACCAGTTCATTGGTCTTTAGTGCTTCTTTGTTTTTTACTCTGACATTGACCAAAACCTGGGGGAAACGCCTCATCTGGGCACCCAAACGGGACAACGGCTCTTCTGTCTCCCGAACCACCCGCAGAAGTTCTAGAGCTGTGATCAAACCATCACCTGTTGTAGAATGGTCCAGAAAAATGATGTGGCCTGACTGCTCTCCACCCAGTATACCGCCGTTCTGGCGCATCTCCTCCATAATGTAGCGGTCGCCCACTTTTGTCTCCGCTACTGTGATCCCTTCCTTTTGGAATACCTCTTTGAGTCCTAGGTTGCTCATCACTGTAACAGTGACCTTGTTTTTATCCAGTGTACCTTTGCGTTTGCGGTTAAGGCCGCAGATCACCATGATCTGGTCCCCATCTATCAGATTCCCCTGTTCATCAACAGCCAGCAAACGGTCGGCATCTCCGTCAAAGGCCAACCCCAGGTCAGCTCCCCTGGCGGTCACTTCCTGCATCAATGACTCAGGGTGAGTTGAGCCACACTGGTCATTGATATTAATGCCATCTGGCTCACCGTGCAGTACTGTTACAGTTGCTCCCAAATCCACAAAAAGGCGAGGCGCAATCCTGGATGCCGCGCCATTAGCACAGTCCAGCACGATCTTTAGACCTCTTAAATCCACATAGACTTTCTCTTTCAGATAACGAAGATACTGATCAAGTGCTGTGGTCTCATAATACACACGCCCCACATCCGCGCCTGTGGGGACAGGAAAATCGCAATTATTTAACACACAATATTCGATCTCATCCTCTACATCATCAGGCAGCTTGAAGCCGTCACCGGCAAAAAACTTGATTCCGTTATCTGCTACTGGATTATGGGATGCAGATATTACGATTCCAGCACAGCAGTCATAGACCCTGCTCAAATAAGCCAAACCCGGTGTAGGGACAACCCCCATCCGCAGGCAGTCACCGCCAACAGACAAAATACCTGCAGTCAGAGCTGCCTCCAGCATGTCACCAGAGATCCTGGTGTCCTTGCCGATAGCTATTTGAGGGTGCTTTCCCTCCCTGGCAAGAACATAGGCACCGGCTCTGCCCAGTTTAAACGCCAGATCTGGGGTTAATTCCTTGTTAGCAACACCCCGCACCCCATCTGTACCAAAAAGTCTAGCCATTCCCTTGAGTTTCCTCCTCCCTCTTTAAACATGCATGTATTATATCACTATTTTATTAGTCTGATAATTGTTCTTCTTCATTTTGGCCCGGTGGCTCCTCTTCCTCTGCTGGTAGGGGTTCAATGACAACAGTAACCCTTACTGTCTTTTGACCCAGAGGAGTCACCCCTTCTGGAAACACCACTTCCACATCTTTACTGATCTTCTCTGTGGCGCCGCTTATATCAATAGGTTTAGTGCGGAGTTCACTTATAGAAGAAAGAAGTTCTTCAACAGCAGTCACCTGAAGCCTGTTCGGTTCCACCTGCTGACTTTTGATAGTATAGCCCTCTGCTGGTTCACCCTGTAGTAAAGGGGCAACTGTCAAATATCTGATTGGTCCACTGGTCACCACAGTCAGATTCACCTGAACAGAACCGGGCTGCACACTCACTCTTTCATCCAGGTTATCAGGCAGCTGAACCTTTACCTGCCGGCTGATACTGCTGCTGGCATTATTAAGCTCTAAAATTGCCTGAACCTCCTGTACACCGTCAACAAACCTGCTGGGGCCTTTTACTGCAACCTCACCAGGAACAACTTCAGGGTCACGGTAAGTAAACCCAGGTGCTGTCTCCCCATGGATCAAAACACGCACAGACACACTCTTCTCTGTTATCATATCCAGGTCCACCCTGATCTGTTCAGGGTCACATTTAACAACCTGAACACCAAAAGGAGCCTCCACCTTTACAGGAAGAAGTTTTTCTCCCTTAATCCCTTCCGGTATTTCAACATAGACGGTCATGTCACTATCTTTAACATTACGTAAAATGCTCTGCAGACCTCTCACAGTAACCTTTACCTCAGGTAGTGATGTAATTAATACCTGTTCAGATGAAAGCCCTTGGGCTGCTGCCTGCACAGCAAAACTCCGTTCAATAATGGGGTCACGCTGCCCAGCTACATAATACCACAGCATAAATGCCACCAGCAGTGCCAGGAGTTTATAACCTACATTGTTGCGGTTGAACCATTTGTAAACTCTAGTGTCTTTTAAATCTTTCATATCTATCCTCTGCTTTGCCTGGTCCAAGTATATCGACCAGTTTCTTTTCGAGTTCACTCCTTTGCAAACCGCGTATCATTTTACCGTCATCTGCTAAAGAAATAATCCCAGTTTCTTCAGAAACCACCACAGCCAGGGCATCACTCTGCTCGGTAATGCCTAATGCGGCACGGTGCCTGGTTCCCATCTCCCGGCTTAACAATGGGTTCTCAGTCAATGGCAGATAACATGCAGCCGCCAAAATCCGGTTCCCATTAATGATAACCGCCCCATCATGGAGAGGGGTATTTGGCTCGAAGATATTGATAATCGCTTCTTCGGAAACTAGGGCATCTAGCTTAACTCCTCTCTCCACATAATCTAAAAGCCCTGTTTCCCTGGTAAAAACAAAAAGTGCTCCCACCCGCCTCCGGGAAAGGTTCTCAGCAGCCAGTGCTGCGGCCCTAGCCACTCGCCTGGCTTCATCCTCTACCAGCAGAGACCGCCTGCCAAAAAGGCTGCCTCTCCCCAACTGTTCCAGGGCTCGTCTCAGCTCTGGCTGAAAAACAACAGGAAGGGCAACAGCAAGTGCAGTCCATGTCTTGCCCACCAGCCAATTGATGGTGGAAAGGTGAAACTGAGCACTGACAGCGGAGGCGATCAGCAGCACTGCCAACCCCTTCAACAGCTGGACAGCCCGTGTCCCTTTGATTAAAAGGAGCAGTTTGTAGATCACAAAAGCAACAATAAGTATATCGATAAAAGTGCGCAGGTCTAAGTAATTGAAATAAGCCAGCAGCCTGGACATCCTTCTTTCACCCGATTTTCCATTGTTTAAAGTCTCTTTAAAATATACACTACATAACTACCTCCTGACAAATATAATCGTCAGGTAATGTCGTGACTGACAAAATAGGACAAAAGGTATAAGATTAATGTAAAATATAAAATTAAACAAATTTCACCTGTGTTGTCACCGATTAGATCGAGATGCTGCAAATATCGCTACAATATTAACTGATCGATATCCTTTATATATGGTTAGGTAACAGAAAACCGGAGGGAGAAGTAATGGGTACTGGAGTACTGCAAGCAGTTATCGCCTTAAAACACCGCAATTTTCGTATTTTTTGGACAGGACAGCTTATCTCTTTGATCGGCACATGGATGCAGAACCTGGCACAGGGGTGGCTGGTGCTTACACTGACTGATTCTCCCTTCCTGTTAGGGCTGGTCACTGCAGTACAGTTCACTCCCATGCTTCTATTCTCTTTATTTGCAGGTGTAGCAGCTGATCGCCTGCCGAAAAGAAAGCTGCTGCTCGTGACACAGAGCGGATCATCATTGACAGCGCTGACCCTAGGTTTACTGGTTTTAACAGGATATATACAATACTGGCATGTTTTAGTTCTTGCCGGAATTCTTGGGACAATCAATGCCTTTGACAGCCCCACTCGTCAGTCCTTTATTGTTGAACTGGTGGGAAAGCATGACCTGATGAATGCCATTGTACTAAACTCCACAGCATTCAATGGTGCTCGTATTGT
>CAZZEY010000168.1:0-3951 GCA_964653445.1 uncultured Syntrophaceticus sp.
TGGATTACCTCTTTGTGGACCTGCCGCCTGGTACAGGTGATGTTCCCCTCACAGTACTGCAGACACTTCCATTAGGTGGGGTAATTATTGTCTTTTCACCCCAGGACTTGGCTATTATGATCGTTAAAAAAGCGGTGCGCATGGTAAACACTCTTGGTGTTCCTATTTTAGGACTTGTAGAGAATATGGCATATCTCGAGTGTCCAGAGTGCGGTAATGTCATCTACCCTTATGGAAAACCAAAAGGGGAACAGGTACAAGCTGAAACAGGTCTTCCTGTTTTGGCAACACTGCCTATTCAGCCTGCTTATGCCAGTTTTGGTGATGAGGGAAAATTGGAGATGCTGGAGACACCAGAACTGGAACAAATAACAGCACTATTAGAAAAATCTGAATCTCTGCATTAAACAGCCGTATTTGGCATGTTAATGGTTGTCTAGATTAAGAAAGGAGTAAAGGTGCACTGTTCAATTAGAAATATTCCCTTTTTTTGCTCTTGGAGCGGAGGGAAAGACTCTTGTTTGGCTTTTTACTATGCGGTACTTGTGGGGGGAAAGCCCTCTTACCTTTTTACTATGCTGTCTGAAGAAGGAGAACACTCAAAATCCCATGGCCTGCCATTAAGGATTTTGGAGCAGCAGGCGGCATCTTTAGGGGTACCTTTGGTGACCGGAGCTGCTTCCTGGGATGATTATGAAAAAGTTTTCATTGGACAGCTCCAGGAGTTTAAAGCAGAAGGTATTGAGGTGGGTGTTTTCGGTGATATCGATCTGGAGGAACACCGTAAGTGGCAGGAAAATGCCTGTGCTGCAGTTGGAATGCAGGCCTATCTTCCTCTCTGGGGGAAATCACGGCAGAGTGTAGTTGCTGAATTGGTGGATCTGGGTTTTCATGCGGTAATTGTAGCGGTCAATGAAGACAAGATGGACAGGCGCTATTTGGGAAGGGTATTGGACAGGCCATTGATGTCTGAACTGGATAGAGAGGGTATTGATATTGCAGGAGAAAATGGGGAATATCATACTGTAGTTACTGGTGGCCCCCTATTTAAGCAGACGGTGGATCTGAAAGTTAAAGGGCTTAAAATAGTTGAACAGTATTGTTTCCTTGATTTTGATTAGGAACAAACAAGGTTAATGTAATTTCACATGCCAGGCATCCAGTTCGGTGTCTGGCAATTTTTTTTTGAGGATAAACCGGATCAATTTATTATGCAGGATATGCAGCATAAGATACCGAATATTTATCCATTAACATCATGTTCGGAGGAAAAGTGATGAAAAAAACAGGGAGGCCAGTGCTGAAAATACCGCGCTCACCGTTAGAGATAGTTACCGAAGTGCTGGCTGTACTCGGCATCTTAGTTCATGCTCTGATATTGGTTTATTACTGGCCCACTTTACCTGATGTCATTCCAACCCATTTTGGGCTTTCTGGGGAAGTTGATGGTTGGGGAAGCAAGAATACATTATTAATCCTGCTAGTTGTGAATGCAGGTATGTATGTGATGATGACAGTGTTCAACTTTTTTCCGCATATCTTTAATTATCCTGTAGAGATTACCGAAAAAAACGCCAGGGCACAGTATTCTAATGCCAGGTTGATGATGAACATCATAAAAGTGGAAATAGCCTATTTTTTTGCTTATATTGAATGGGGTACAGTGCAGGTTGCACTAGGAAATGCCTCAGGCCTTGATGGGCGTATCATGATTATTGCGCTCATCTTAATTTCGGTCTCACCTTTTTATTTTATTTGGCGTATGCGGGGTATTGGTTAAGGGCAGACCGCAACGACTGTAACGGTGACAGTCACCTTTCAGGTGGGTGACGGTCACCGTTTTTTTTATTTAAATTTTTCCTCCCCTCTTGCTTTTTGATCTCTAAAGTGATAAATTAAAGTTGTAAAGGGCATATGCCCATATAATTTAGAGAGAACAACCAAACAAGGAGGTCATTTGGATGAGGATAGGTATCTCTGCTGCAGGAAAGGATCTTGATGCTTTATTGGATCTACGCTTTGGAAGATGCCCATATTTTCTCATGGTGGACACCGAAACAAAGGAATTTGAAGTGGTCGACAACCCCGGCAGTTCTGCTGGGGGTGGTGCTGGTATTAAAGCAGCTCAAGCATTTTTGCAGTTGGAAGCAAAAGAGTTGGTGACAGGGCAGGCTCGGCCAAATGCTTTTGAAGTTCTGGTAGAAGGAGGGGTAAAGATCTATCAGGCTCCACAGGTAAAGATCAGTGAGGTGATTGAGCTTTACAAAAGTGGAGATTTAAAGGAATTAACAACCCCGGGTGGGCCTAACCGCGGCCGTGGTTCACGATGAAACTCGCTGTATTGAGCGGTAAAGGCGGCACCGGAAAAACAACTGTAGCTGTTAATTTGGCATTATCTCTGGCTGAGAAGGGTGAAAAGGTGCTGTTTTTAGATACTGATGTAGAAGAGCCCAATGCGGGGCTGTATTTGAAGCCGGTGTTGGAAGACTCTCTGCCAGTTGCTATACCTTTCCCTGAAATCGACCAGGAGCACTGTGACTACTGTGGGGAGTGTTCAAGTTTTTGCCAATTCAATGCCCTGGCTGTTACAGAGGGGGTAGTTTTGACTTTCCCAGAACTCTGCCACGGCTGTGGGGGATGTGTTCTTGTCTGCCCGAAAGAGGCTATTCGGGAAGGAAAACGGGAGATTGGAGTAGTTGAAAAGGGTTGGGCAGACACCATCAAGTTCTGGCAGGGACGCCTTAATATCGGAGAACCATTTGCGGTTCCCATAACTCGATATCTGAAAAACGGGCTGACAGATGTAACAGAAAATATAGTTATCATTGATGCTCCCGCAGGGGTATCCTGTCCGGTGATTGAGGCAGTGCGTGACTGTGATTTTGCTCTGCTGGTTACAGAACCCACACCTTTCGGGCGCCATGACCTGGAACTTGCCCTGAAAATGGTTGAACATTTGGGCATTCCAAGTGGTGTAGTCATCAACCGTGCAGGAAAAAATAATGATATTATCACTGAACTTTGTCAAGAACGAAATGTCCCTATCCTGCTCGAAATTGAGTTCAGCTCACTATTAGCCTCTTTGGGTTCCATTGGAGTTCCTTTTAGCAGGGTATTACCGCAGTGGCAGGATAGATTTTGGGAGATGTACCAGTTGATAAAGGAGGGCTGTCCATGCGCCAGTTAGTAGTAACCAGCGGAAAAGGTGGAACTGGTAAAACAACGGTTACTGCCAGTTTTGTGGCCCTCGCCGGTAGACTGGTGATTTCAGATGCCGATGTAGAGGCTCCCAATCAACATCTGCTGCTTCAGCCTCAGGTGATAGAGAAAAACGAATATAAGGGTGCAAAAATGGCTGTTAAGGATCCTGATAAGTGCGATCAATGCGGGAGATGTGAGGAATACTGCAGGTTTAATGCCATTCAGGATCTGGAAGTAGATGAAACGCGCTGTGAGGGGTGTGGAGTCTGTGCTTTTGTTTGTCCAACAGGAGCGCTGTGCCTGGAGGAAGTTACCACAGGAGTTACCATGGTTTCTAAAACAGAATATGGCTTTTTTTCCCACGCTCTGCTGGATATTGGGGCAGAGGGCTCAGGAAGGCTGGTAACAGAGGTGCGAAAAAATGCTGAAAGTCTAGTACAGGATGAACCTCTACTTCTTATTGATGGTTCTCCAGGGATCGGCTGTCCGGTTATTGCCTCTCTTACCGGGGCGGACCTGGCATTGATCGTCACAGAACCCTCTGTTTCCGGGCGGCATGATTTAGTAAGAATACACGGTGTTACCCAGCATTTCGGTGTAAAAGCACTGGTCTGTATTAATAAATGGGATTTGAGTCAGGAGATGGCCAAAGAAATCGAGAAGTACTGTGCAGAGGAAGACTTAGATTTGGTTGGCAGAATTCCCTTTGACCCCGAGGTTCTTGATACAATCAAAATGGGGCTTCCAGTT
>CAZZEY010000169.1:0-3921 GCA_964653445.1 uncultured Syntrophaceticus sp.
GGTGCGGCTGGTAGCAGACCTGGTACGGGGTAAATCTGTGGCAGATGCCTTGGCTATGCTTAAGTTCATGCCCGGGAAAGCAGCGGTTCCAATTAGTAAAGTGGTTAAATCCGCTGCTGCCAATGCCGAAAATAACTACAACCTTGATCGGGATGATCTATATATTAGAAGGATCTGTGTAGATGAGGGTCCAATTATTAAACGCTACCGCCCAAGGGCGCGTGGCAGGGCTGATCTCAAGCGCAGAAGAACAAGTCATATTACAGTTGTAGTAGCTGAACGAAAGGAGGGGTAAGAATGGGTCAAAAAGTACATCCCAAGGGTCTGCGTTTAGGCATTATCAAGGATTGGGATTCCAGGTGGTATGATGGCAAAAACTACCGTGAATTACTTCATGAAGACATCCTGCTTCGTGATTACATTAAAAAGCGGCTGTATCTATCAGGTGTATCCCTGGTTGAGATCGAAAGAGCTGCCAATCGCCTGCGCATTTCGATTCACACTGCAAAGCCTGGTATTGTTATCGGGCGGGGAGGCTCAGAGGTAGAATCGCTGCGCAAAGATCTGGAAAAGTTATCAGGTAAGCAGGTTAATGTCAATATTGTAGAGGTAAAAAGGCCAGAACTGGATGCCCAGTTGGTTGCGGAAAGTGTTGCCTCCCAGCTGGAACGTCGGGTAGGTTTTCGTAGAGCCATGAAACAGGCAGTTTCCCGTACTATGCGCATGGGAGCGCAGGGTGTGAGAATTGCTTTGAGCGGCCGGCTAGCTGGAGCCGAGATGGCGCGATCCGAGTGGTACAGTGAAGGCAAAGTTCCCCTCCATACACTGCGTGCTGATATAGATTATGGTTTTGCTGAAGCCAATACTCAGTATGGAAAGATCGGCGTCAAGGTCTGGATTTATCGGGGAGAGGTTCTCCCGGAAAAGCCAAATAAGAAGGAAGCTGCGGAAGGGGGCGAGGGTTAAATGTTGATGCCCAAAAGGGTGAAATACAGAAAGCCACATTTAAACCTTCCGACTGGTAAAATCGAACGCGGTTATGATATATCCTTTGGAGAATATGGTCTTCAATCTATGGAACCCGGATTCATCAGTGCCCGGCAGATCGAAGCCGCACGTATTGCCATGACTCGTTATGTAAAGCGAGGCGGTAAGATCTGGATTAAGATTTTTCCCCAGCAATCTGTTACCGCGAAACCAGCGGAAACTCGTATGGGGAGCGGTAAAGGTGCCCCAGATCAGTGGGTCGCTGTGGTGAAACCAGGGCGTGTTCTTTTTGAACTGGCAGGAGTACCTGAAGAAGTGGCGCGGGAGGCTATGCGCCTGGCAAGCCATAAGTTGCCAGTCAAAACGAGGTTTATCAAACGGCAGGAAGCAGGTGGTGAGGCCGGTGAAGAAGGTTAAAGAACTAAGAGAACTAACAGATGAAGAACTGGAAAAGAAACTGATAGATTTGAAAGATGAACTGTTTCGACTGCGTTTTCAACTGGCAACAGGCCAACTGGAAAATCCCTTACGGATCAGAGAGGTACGTAGAAACTTTGCCAGGGCAAAAACCATAGCTCGGGAGAGAGAGATGGTCAGGGAACGCAGTGAGAACATCCAGTTAGGCCAGAAGGGTTAGGGGGTGTCGATATGGTGACTAGGAATCAGCGCAAAACAAGGATCGGTAGGGTTGTCAGCGATAAGATGGACAAAACCGTAGTTGTAGCGGTTGAGACATCTGTGCGGCATCCTCTCTATGGCCGTATTGTTAAAAGAACTAAGAAATTTAAAGCTCATGATGAGGGTAATCAATGCAGGGTCGGTGATAGTGTTAGGATCATGGAAACCCGCCCTTTGAGCAAAGAGAAAAGATGGCGTGTAGCCGAAATTATCGAGCGGGGGATTGAATTCGATTCACCGGTAAGGGGGGCTGAAGCAGATGATCCAGCAGCAGACAATGCTTAAAGTCGGAGATAACACTGGAGCTAAGAAACTGCTGTGCATCAGGGTATTAGGTGGTTCTTCCCGGCGATATGCCTCTGTTGGAGATGTTATCGTTGCCTCTGTCAAAGAAGCAAGTCCAGGCGGGATGGTTAAAAAGGGAGATGTTGTTAAGGCTGTGGTTGTTAGAACCCGCCAGGGAATCCAGCGGCCGGATGGCTCCACAATCAAGTTCAGCGAAAATGCTGCAGTAATATTGAGTGATGAAAAAAACCCGCGCGGCACGCGTATTTTTGGCCCGGTAGCCAGGGAACTGAGAGATAAGGACTTCATGAAGATAGTTTCCCTTGCTCCTGAAGTATTGTAAATCTTGGAGTGGAGGTGAAATGATGACACAGCCTAAACTGCATGTACGCAAAGGAGATACAGTTTATGTATTAACCGGAAAAGATGCCGGTAAGCGCGGTAAGATTATCCAGACCCTCCCTTCCAAGCGTAAAGTTGTTGTAGAGGGGATCAATGTTGTGAAGCGGCACACCCGCCCCACTAAGGCGATGCCTCAGGGAGGGATTGTGGAGAAGGAAGCACCAATCGACAGTTCCAATGTGATGTTGGTCTGCGGTAAGTGCAATGAGCCCACAAGAGTTGCCAGGAAAATCGTTGATGATCGCCGCTACCGGGCCTGCAGAAAATGCGGGGAAATAATTGATAAGTAGTGGCTACGGTAAAGGAGTGAGCAAAAATTGGGTCTGAAAGAACACTACCGCAGCGAGGTTATACCTCAATTAATGAAGAAATTTAATTACAGAAGTGTTATGGAGGTCCCCAAACTAGAGAAGGTTGTTGTCAACATGGGAGTCGGTGAAGCAGTTCAGAACCCTAAGGCTCTTGAGGCTGCGGTAAACGATCTGCAGGTGATAACTGGACAGAAGCCAGTGATCACCACAGCGACCAAATCTATTGCGGCTTTTAAACTGCGAGCCGGGATGAAGATCGGCTGTAAGGTGACTCTCCGCGGGGATCGGATGTATGATTTTGTAGAAAAATTGATAAATATTGTACTGCCGAGGGTCAGGGATTTCAGGGGTGTTTCGCCGAAATCTTTTGACGGCAGAGGGAACTATACATTTGGTTTGCGGGAACAGGTTATTTTCCCGGAGATTGATTATGACAAAATAGATAAAGTTCGCGGCATGGATATAACAGTGGTCACTACAGCGAAAACAGATGAAGAGGCCCGGGAGCTTTTAAGATTGATGGGAATGCCTTACCGGGAATAATTTTGAAGTACAAAAGGAGGGAAGAAGGTGGCCAAAAAATCGCTGATAGCAAAGCAGCAGAGAAAGCCAAAATACAAAGTTAGAGCATACAACAGGTGCCCACTTTGCGGCAGACCACGGGGCTACCTGCGTAAATATGGAATGTGCCGTATTTGTTTCCGCAAACTGGCATACAATGGACAGATCCCGGGTGTTGTCAAATCCAGCTGGTAAAACGGCACAGAGGAGGTAAAATGATGGTTACGGATCCCATTGCTGATTTCTTAACCAGGGTTCGCAATGCGAATCAGGTTTACCGTGAGTGCGTGGAAATCCCTGCCTCCAATATGAAGCAGTCCCTTGCGGAGATCATGAAAAATGAGGGATATATAAAACATTACGAGTACATAAAGGATGGAAAACAAGGGATTTTGCGCCTATATATGAAGTATGGCCCCAATAAGCGCAAGGTGTTAACAGGCTTGAAGAGGATTAGTAAACCTGGTTTACGGGTTTATGTGAAGAAAGATGAGATCCCAAGAGTGCTTGGTGGGCTAGGAGTGGCTGTAATTTCCACTTCCAATGGTTTAATGACTGACAAACAGGCTAGAAAAGAGGGCCTGGGTGGCGAAGTAGTTTGCTATATTTGGTAGGGAGGTGGTACCATGTCTAGAGTGGGGCGCCTTCCGGTAACAGTACCGGCAGGAGTCGAAGTAAAGATTAAGGATCACCTGGT
>CAZZEY010000170.1:0-3890 GCA_964653445.1 uncultured Syntrophaceticus sp.
GAGCATGCTGCATCATTTTTCCCCAACTGATCACAGAGGGATCAGAGATCCCTAAAAAAGAAAGCCCTGCCTCCATGAAGATCGCTCTGCGGGCATCACGTATCATTGCTGCTACGAGCACCGGACCCAAATCAGGAATGATGTGGTGAACCAGCAGATGCGGCCAGCCGGCTCCAAAGGTGCGGGCTGCGGCTACATGCATCCTCTCTTTTAAAGAAAGGGTCTGTGCTCTGATAACTCGGGCTCCCCCGGGCCAGAGGAAAGCAGCAAGCAGCACAATCATCAAGAGGGTATTAGGCCGCAGGTATGCTGCCACAAGGATAACAACAATCACCGGAGGCATGACAATCACTGCATCCACCAACCGCATCATCAGTCGGTCATAAATACCCCCGAAAAGTGCAGCAGTGCACCCAACCATGACACTGATCAAAAGGGAAAGCACAGCAGCTCCACAGCCTACAATCAGTGAGGTGCGAGCTCCATAGAGAAGCCGTGTCCAAATATCCTGTCCAACATCATTGGTCCCCAGCAGATGCTGCCAGGATGGGGGGCTGAAAGCAGAACCAGTATAGTCTTGAGGCTGGTAACTGGTAAAGAGTGGAGCCAGGATGGCGAGTACCACTATCAGTGAGATCAGTACTAGCCCCAGTCTGCCAAAGCTGTCATTTTTTATTTCCTGCCAGTAGTTAATGTGCACAGCGATTCCGCTCCTTAATGAGAATAGGCAACCCGTGGATCAAGCCTGGTATACAATAGATCGATCAGATAATTTGCTGCCAGGATCACCACTGTTGTAACCAAAAGAATCCCCTGCATCAGCGGGTAATCCCGGGTAAGTAGAGAATTATAAAGCAGTGAACCCACTCCAGGGTAGGAAAAAATAATTTCAATGAATAAGGCACCTGTAACCGAATTGGCGAGCTGAAGCCCTGCAGCAGTTACCACAGGTAAAAGGGAGTTCCTTCCGGCGTGTCTGTACCTGATTTCTCTTTCCCGGCATCCCTTTGCCTTGGCAGTGAGGATAAATGCTTCTCCCAGAGTGGTCACCATAGTATTTCTTGTCAACAGGTAGGTTCCTGTGATCCGTACGACAACAAGAGCAATAAGAGGAAGTTCCAGGTGGTACAGCACATCGATTATGAGAGCAAGCCCGGTTTTTCCGGCATAGGGTGTAACTGCACCAGCCAAGGGCACTGCGCCCAGTGCTACCCCGAAGAACAGGAGCAGCAGGATACCTACGAAAAAGTCAGGGAACCCGCTCAAAGAAATCAGGCCTGTCAGTAAAACCTTATCTGGGGTTTGACCGCGGCGGTAACCGCTCTCAATCCCCAGAATAATGCCCAGGAGGCTGGAAATAAGCACAGCTAGCCCCACTAATAGAAGTGTCCAGGGAAGAGAAGCAATGATCACATCAAACACCGGGGCATTATAATAATACGAATAGCCCATATCCCCATGGAGCAGTGCCCTGATATAGGAAACTAACTGAGCACTCAAGGGCTCATCCAAAGAAAACCGCTGGGTGAGCTCAGCCTGCAATTCTGGTGTCATCGTGATTAAAGCTTCTTCCCCATAGATTGCCATCAGGGGATCTCCAGGCATCAACCGCGGCAGCAAAAAGTTGATCATGAGAATTAGGATAAATGCGATCAGGTAGCTTACTGCAGAACCTGCTTTTTTCAATGAGATTCCCCCTCTATTTGACGAAAGCCAGTTTGTTCAAAGGAATAGGAATACCAATAGCTATTCCCTGGTGTGTATAGAAAAGGTCCGTTTTATCACTGCAGGCCCAATACCATGTCGGATAATAGATGGTCAGTGCTGGGACATCTTCGGCATACAGCTTCTGGATTTCAGCGATGAGATCTTTTCTCTTTTCTTCATTTATTTCCTGCTGCTGTTCTTTGAGCAGGTCAACAAGGGATTTGTTGTCTGGGTATCTGGCACTGTTAAACCCCTGGCCGATAATATTTCTGCTTAAGAAATCTGGTTCTCCACCGATCCCACCATGACCACTTAAAGCAAGGTCAAACTTCCACTCATTAACCAAATTATCAAGGGTTTTCGCCTCCAGGCTGCGCAGGTTGACCTTAATACCTGCTGTTTGCAGCTGCTGTTTGATCATCTCTGCTTCCCGTTCCCCAGGAGATGTTCTGCTGCCAGTGAAAAGGAGTTCAATTTCCAGCACTTCACCGTTCTTCTGGTAGAAACCGTTATTTTTAGAATAGCCCAGACTTTCCAAGAGTTCTCCTGCTTTTGCGGTGTTATGTGCATACTGCTCAATCTCTGGGTTATACCAGGGGCTGTCAGGAGGAAGAAAACCCGGGCTTCCTGCCAGGCCATACCCCCTCAAACAGCCAGATACGATTTGTTCTCGGTCAATGGCATAAGCAATTGCCTGTCTGAACCTTTTATCATCAAATGGCGGCTTTTTGTGATTGATCATCAGTTTGGCGTTCCAGTCATAGGGGCACTCCAAAATATTGAACCCCTCTTTTTTGATATCTTCTACAAGCTCAGGGGGGATGTCGGCAGCATCCACATGTTTTTGTTTCAATGCACTGGCAACCATTTCCTCACTAACTTTTACAAATTTCAGCTGCTTGAATTTTGGTTCGCCCAGATAGTAATCCTGGTAAGCTTCATAAAGATAGGTCCCCTGAGCCTTGTTATAGTCAACAAGCTTAAAAGGGCCGGTACCGATTAAAGCCTTTTCTTCCTGGAACTGCTCAGGATTCTGGACATCTTTCCATATATGTTCAGGGAGAATAGGCAGAGTGCAGGCTGCATTATCCATAAAGGGGGCATATGGTTTGCTCAAAAAAACCTTTACTGTATAATCATCAACTTCAACCCTTTCCACAATGCCGGAATCAACCCAATGATAAGGGTGTTCTTTTATATAGTTGAAAGTGAACTCAACATCCTGGGGGGTGAATTTTTCTCCATCATGCCAGGTTACATCTTTTCTCAATTTGAAAATGTAAGCATTTTCATCCTCAAGGTACTCCCAACTCTCCGCCAAGGCGGGGGCATAACCCTGTTCATCTTTCCAGACAAGTGTATCGAAAATAAAGCTCATCCTCACATAACCAGGACCCCGTGAATAGTGGGCATAAGGTGAAGGATACCCCCAGTCACCTGTTGCATCTGCAACTGTGAAAGCATCAGTCTCAGTAGAAGCCTCGTAGTCTTCTTTTTCACCACACCCTGCAGCAAAAGTGAGCAGACTAAAGATAACTCCCAGTACCAACAGCAGCTTAATAAATTTATACATACTTTTCACCTCTGTAAAAGTAATACTTAATAACCGAAAAGCTACTTTGCAAATTTATCGCCTCTGAACCAGGGGATGCGGACATTTTCAATGCTGTCAATTTCTGAGGAATAAGGTTTAATATCCAGCAAAGGGCTGCCATCAACAGCATCAACACCCCGCACCAGCAGTCGGTTTCCTTCCCTTCCCAGTAATTTTACAGCACAAAAAGCGATTGGATTGGGACGGGCTGGTGAACGGCAGGCAAAAACACCCCGTAGATCCGGGCCATGAGGTGTCCGGGTCTTTAAAGTGTCGCGCTGCGCCTGGTGGCACCAGTATAAAACAATCAGGTACTCAGCTTTGTCTATATCTTTAAGAGCATCAGTAAATTCCGGGTAGATCTCCAGTGTCGCGGTTTCTTCAGAAAAACGCCCCTGGAAGGGTGCTGCCGACTTTTCCTGGTATGGGCTGTGAACCACACCAATAGGCACTAATTCCATATAATCAACTCCTTAAAGAAAATAAAAAAACCACCAAGGCATCTTCCTTCTGGAAGATCAGACACCTTCGTGGCGCCGATATTCAAAGCTTCACGCTTTTTTTCTTAACCGGCACTCCGCATGTCATT
>CAZZEY010000171.1:0-3884 GCA_964653445.1 uncultured Syntrophaceticus sp.
TGAACCCCGGTAAGGGGCATAGATGACTAGTGGTAAGCAGGAAATCCAGTTGGTTATATTCAGATTGGGTGCAGAGGAATATGGTGTGCCAATTACTCAGGTGCAGGAAATAAATCTCTTATCCAAACCAACTAAAATACCCAACAGCCCATCTTTTTTGGAAGGAGTAATCAGCCTGCGCAAGCAGATCATACCTGTGGTTGATCTGAAAAAAAGGTTTTCAATTGAACAAACAGATTATACAAAAGATGCCCGGATTATGATTGTAGAGGTTAATGATAGTATTATTGGGGTTATTGTTGATGAAGTTCTGGAGGTGCTTCGTCTGCCAGCCAGCAGTATTGAACCACCACCCCCGGTTATTGCCGGTATAACAGCTGCTTATTTGGATGGGGTAGGCAAGCTGGATGACAGGCTGTTTATCCTTCTGAATATGGATAAGATTTTAACCTTAGATGAACAGGAAGAGCTTGAACAGGTGGAAAAAGTCGCAGAATCTGGGGAGCTTGTTGTTCATGAAGGTTAGCTATCAGGTAGTGTGAAGGTGAAAGATGGTTTTGGGGATCGGTATTGATATCATTGAAATTGACAGGATGGAAAAGGCTTTAGCGAGGCGTGAGCGGCTAATGGCTCGACTTTTTACTCCACAGGAGATTGCTTACTGTAAGAAAAAAGGAAGAACAGCAGCCTCTTTAGCTGCGCGTTTTGCAGCCAAGGAGGCTGTAAGAAAAGCATGCAGTTCGGTGATGCCTGATATACTGCTTCCCTGGCTGGAGATGGAAATCGCAGTGGATGGGGGAAGCCCCCTGGTCAGACTGCTGGGCAGGAGTGCAGTTGAAGCAGAAAAGAGAGGGATCTCTAAGCTGCTTGTAAGCTTGAGCCACAGCAGGGATTATGCCTGTGCCTCTGTCTTGGCACTGGGGAATATAAATTAACCTATACATTTATAAAGAAGGTGGTTGACCATGCGGCTTGTCAAAGCAGCCCAGATGCGGGAAATGGATCTTGAAGCGATAAAGCGCTATAGTATTCCCGGTTTGATTTTGATGGAAAACGCTGGTCTTGCCATAGTACAGGTAATTATGCAGCGCTTTCTGGGGGAAGATGCTAAGGGGAAAAAGGTTTTCATTATCGCTGGCCCAGGAAACAACGGGGGGGATGGCTTTGTTGTGGGGAGGCACCTATTTAACAAGGGTGCTTTTGTAAGTTTTTTGATTACTGTTCTACCTGAGGATTATCGTGGTGATGCAGCTGTTAATTTAAAGATCATCGAAGATGTGGGGTTACCATGCAGTGTACTGCATCCTGAAAATATGGATAAGATTGCATCTGAATTAGAAAAAGCAGACATAATTGTGGATGCTCTTTTTGGTACTGGTTTTAAGGGGATCCCGCGAGAACCGCTCTCTTCCTTAATCAGAATGGTAAATGAGGCTGAAAAACCGGTTGTTGCTGTGGACCTCCCATCAGGTATGGAGGCTGATACCGGACGTGTAGCCGGTGATTGTATCAGGGCTCAAGCTACAGTGACCATGGGTATGCCAAAGTTGGGTCTTTACCTTGATCCCGCCGCACAGTACACCGGGGAGGTTGTAGTGGGAGATATATCATTCCCCCCTGAATTGAAAAGTGAAGAAGGCGGAGATTACTATCTGGTTGATGAAAAAATGGCCGCAGAGGTACTGCCTGAACGACTTCCCACCAGTCATAAAGGGGATTTCGGCCATGTGACTGTGATCGGTGGGACAATAGGTTATACCGGTGCAGCTGTATTAGCCAGCAATGCTGCTCTGCGCGGTGGGGCGGGATTGGTAACCGCCATCGTACCGGAAATATGTTACCCTATTGTGGGTGTTAAACTCACCGAAGCCATGACCTTCCCGGCTAAAGGGAGTGAAAGTGGTGGTTTTGCCAGTTCAGCAGTGGAATCGATTCAGCAGGTTTTAAAACGTGCCACAGCTGCTGCTGTGGGTCCAGGACTGGGGCAGGAAGAGGGAACAGCAGAGTTTTTAGAAGATCTATTGAAATATCTTGATATTCCATTAGTTCTTGATGCAGATGCTCTTAATATCCTTGCTAAGAAAAAACACTTATTAACTGATCAAGCTTTTGCACAACAGAGAAAGAATTGGGTGCTCACACCACATCCAGGTGAAATGGCTCGCCTCTGTGAAACAACCATCGCTGCAGTACAAGAGGATCGGATAGGAACTGCAGCCAGAGCCTGCAGAAAATGGGGTGTAATTGTGGTTCTTAAGGGGGCTCATACAGTTACTGCTGGTCCTGATGGGCCCATATTCATCAACAGTACCGGTAACCCCGGATTGGCCTCTGGTGGCACCGGTGATGTGCTAGCAGGGTTGATAGCCTCTTTCCTGGCACAGGGATTGGAACCGTTAAAAGCTGCTTTTTGTGGCCCCTTTGTTCATGGTTTGGCTGCGGATCTGATAGCACAGAGGTCAGGAAGCGCTGGAATGATTGCGGGAGATCTCCTGTCTGAAATATCTCAAGTGATCGAGTCACTCACTGCTTTGAAACGGGGGCGCAGTTAAATTATGAAGCGACCCGTTTGGGTAGAGATAAATCTTGGCGCTCTGAGAAACAATGTGCAGGAGATGCGCCGCATAACAGAGCCAAATGCCCAGTTGATGGCTGTAGTTAAGGCAAATGGATATGGGCATGGGATTGAGCAGACCGCAAAAACAGCTCTAGACAGCGGGGCCAACTGGCTGGGTGTTGCCCTGCTGCAGGAGGCTGTTCTGCTAAGGGAAAAAGGGATTAAAGCTCCAATTTTAATCCTGGGTTATACACCGGTTGAAGATGCTGATGAGGTTATTCACCATGACATCAGCCAGACCATTTTCACCATTGAAGATGCTCGGGCCTTTGCTGCTGCGGCTCACCGAATGGGTAAAAAAGCAAAGGTGCACTTAAAGATCGACACAGGCATGGGGCGTTTGGGTTTTGCTCCGCAAAAAAATACCTTGGATGTGCTCTGTAGTATAGTCCAGCTTCCTGATTTGAATGTTGAGGGGATATTTACTCATTTTGCCACAGCAGATGATGCTGATAAATCATTTGCTGAAGAGCAGTTTATGAGATTTCAGCAGCTGCTCAAACAGCTGGCTGCACACCATATTAATATCAAATGGCAGCATTGTGCCAATTCCGCGGCAGTGATGGATCTTCCCTATACCCACCTGGACCTGGTGCGGCCGGGGATCGCCCTTTATGGATACTATCCTTCCCCTCATGTACGACGTGATCTGGTGAAATTAACTCCTGTTATGTCATTGAAGGCACGAGTGGCTTTCCTCAAAGAGGTATCTGAAGGCTGCAGCATCAGCTATGGCAGATCATATTTTGTTAATAAGAAAACACGTATTGCCACAATCCCTTTGGGTTATGGGGATGGATACTCTAGATTGCTCTCCAACCATGGGGATGTGCTGATCAGAGGTAAGCGTGCTCCTGTTGTGGGGCGGGTATGTATGGATCAGCTGATGGTTGATGTTGGCCATCTCCCTGACGTGAAGCAGGGTGATGAGGTTATCCTTTTGGGCAGGCAGGGGGATGAAGAGATTACCGCTGATGAATTGGCCGGTAAACTGGGGACTATAAGTTATGAAGTTCTCTGTATGATCAGTGAACGGGTTCCACGGGTTTATCTGTTTGATACTGAAAAGGTTTAATGAGGTGATAACTTTTGTGGCAAATACACTCACACAGCACCGCGGTAACTGAAGCTGTAGGCCGGGAATTGGGCAGGCTCCTTGGACCTGGTGATTTTGTCTGCCTTACAGGTGAACTGGGGGCAGGGAAAACCGTATTGGCGCGCGGTATTGCCACTGGACTCGGTGTTGAACAGCCTGTCTCCAGCCCTA
>CAZZEY010000172.1:0-3868 GCA_964653445.1 uncultured Syntrophaceticus sp.
AAAGCTGGCGGTGCCAAGCCAGGTATGAAAGTCGGCATTATCGGTATCGGCGGATTGGGTCAGTTTGCTGCCGGTATGGCCCTTATTGATGGCTGTGAGGTATACGCTGCTGATATCAGCCCTGAAGCACGGAAACTAGCCGAGGAAATGGGCATCAAAGAGGTTTACGAAAATGCCATAGATCTAGCGCCAGCCAAGTGTGATGTAATAGTCGATTATGCTGGATTCGGCCAAACCACAACCGAAGCGCTGGAAGCAGTGAACGATTTTGGTAAAGTAGTAGTTGTAGGCATGGGTATACTAGAAGCTAAGATCAACACCAGATCTTTGATCCTCAAGCAAGCCCAAGTCGTTGGCAGTTGCGGCGGCACTGCCGAAGATATTAAAGATGTATACGATTACTTCGCTACCGGTAAACTCAAACCGCAGCTTCACACGATCACTTTTGATGAAATCCCAGAAGGTCTGGAACGGCTCAAACGCGGAGAAGTCAAGGGGCGTTTGGTAGCTCTTATCTAGCGACAGAATAACAGAACATAATAAAGCCCTCCCGGCTGTTCCGAGAGGGCTTTATCGTTTGTCTTTTTTGCTTCGTTTTTTTGCTCTATTCTTATGCGCTGACTGGCCTGACCCTTTTCTACGTGGTTGTCTTTCCAAAAAAATATATTTAATTTGCCGTCTATAAGAATTGTCTTGATGTCTGTATCTTCTATCCTTTTTATCTCACCATTCTTTTCAAAGATAAGCAGTCCACCCAAAGTTTCGTTTTCTGTCCAACCCTTACTTTCCATATAATCACGAAAGACATCAAGATCATTTTCACCGGCAGAAATCTTTGCATAGTATTGATCTATAAAAAGTGCTTTTGTAATTGCAGTATCTGTTAAGATTAACTTTCCAATTGGAAACAAAAACAAAACAAAAGATATTAAAACAACACCGATTAAAATCTTAATAACTCTAGATATCATTTCATCACCCCAATCTTATTTGACAAAACCAATACTCTATTATTGAATCAGGTCAAGTCTCTATTCCTGCTTTTCATGGCTGGTAGCATTGCCAGGAGTTGCCACGGGCAATAAGACAATAAAGCAAGCCTGGCACCGAATGGTATATTTGATCCAAAAACCTTTTATCTGATGTATAATAGAGATACATGGTATGCTCTTTTTTACCTCAGTGAAAATATGGAAATATAGGAGCGAAATATTATGCCTCGTCCAAAAGAAGGCGATATTTCCCCATATGACAGGCGTTACCAGGTACTGGCAGCTGTTATGCTGGGAGGAATAATGGGACCTATTGATGCCAGCATCGTCAATGTAATTCTCCCTATCATAAGCAGTGACTTCAGCTCTACCATCGCTACAGCGCAGTGGGTCCCCCTCATCTACCTGCTTACTATTAGCAGCCTCCTTTTATTTTACGGTCGAATTGGAGACATCATCGGGTACAAAAAGGTCTATCTCGCAGGCCTGGGATTCTTTGTTCTGGCTTCAGGTCTCTGTGGTCTGGCACCAACAATTTACTGGCTGATAGCTTTTCGAGCCATACAGGGATTGGGAGCTGGCTTAATGATGTCTGTGCCTTTCGCCATTCTTACAGCATCTTTTCCTCCACAAGAACGCGGGCGGGCATTAGGCATAAACGCTATCAGCGTTTCAGCTGGTCTGGCTCTCGGACCTACCTTAGGTGGATTACTTACCTCTCTAGCTTCATGGAGGTTAGCCTTTTTGATCAATATACCTATAGGTATTGCCGGTTTAATTTATGCCTGGAAAGTGCTCCCTGATTTAAAGGGAGATTCTGGTACGATGGATACCGCAGGTGCTGTAACGGCTTTTATCTTCTTATTTTCTTTTCTTTATTTTATCAATCAATCCCAGCAGCTGGGGCTCAGCTTGACCACTGGAATTGTTCTGAGCATATCAGTTATTTCCGGAACATGCTTCTTTTATATTGAGTCACGCTCACCACAGCCTATGGTGAATCTGGCTCTTTTCAAACATAGAACATTCTCCCTTGGCACCCTCAGCGCCATTCTGAATTTTATGTCCCAGTACATTATGGTCTTCCTAACACCATTTTATCTTCAGCGGGCACTACATTATTCACCTGACAGGATTGGCCTTCTCATGACCTGCTTTCCTTTGGCTGTGATGGCTGTTGCCCCCATCAGCGGCACTCTCTCAGACCGCATAGGCACAAAACTACCGGCAACAGCAGGTGCAGCGATTTGCGCCCTGGCCATGGTTGCCATGTCCCTTTTACCTACTAACGCTTCACCCGCTGCAGTAGGATGGCGGCTGGCACTTTTCGGTATAGGAACTGGAATTTTTCAGTCTCCTAACAACAGCGCTATTATGGGCACTGTACCCCGGCCCTATCTGGGTATAGCCTCAGGTATTCTAGCCACAGCCCGTAATACCGGTATGGCTTTAGGCATTACCACCGCAGGACTGATCCTTTACTCATTAGTGCCCCCCTCAGTGATGGCTCAATCAAGTCTGAATGAGGCCCAGATAGCTCTTTTCCTTACCGGTTTAAAATACTCCTATTTAGCGGGGGCCATACTCACCGCCTTTGCAGCTCTATTCTCCAGCATCCAGGATAAATCTCATAAAGCTTAATCAGCCTTGACAGTGCCGGTTACTGTCCCGTTAATCAAAGGAGTAATCAGCGAAAAACTGAACAGAGCTCAAATATCACACTACTTTTTATCCAATAAATAACTCGTGGTACATAGTATTATTGAGAATATACATGCGGACATGAAAGATAATTTAATAGACTGCGATTGTTTTCCCATACATTTTGTACAGATACATTACAGGGATAGACTATTTTATACCCATCCTCCCCTCATCCAGACAATTACTTTTTCCCTATAGCAGGAAATATCATGCAATAAAAGAAATTATTAATAACTTTAACTTTAGGAGTCAAACAATGCTGAGTATTATCAACAGTTGCTGCTGTTTAGGAATGGAAACCTCTGATGTGCGGGTTGAGGTGGATGTTTCCCGGGGCCTGCCAGCTTTTAATATTGTCGGACTGCCTGATGCGGCAGTCAGGGAAGCAGCAGAGCGGGTACGGGGAGCAATCAGGAATGCAGGTTTTGAATTCCCTAACAAAAGAATCACAGTCAACCTGGCGCCTGCAGATCTGCGCAAAGAGGGATCCCTTTATGACCTCCCTATTGCTATCGGTATTTTGGCCGCAACAGGGCAACTACCTTATACAAAAATCCCCCAGCATTTTTATGTGGGCGAACTCTCCCTTGACGGTACCATCTGCCCTGTACCCGGCATCCTTTCCATGGCAGGCAGCATCGCCCAGGAGCACCCAGATATAGTATTTATCCTCCCCCACAGCAACCTAGAGGAGGCTGCCCTGATCAAGAAGATAAAAGCAAAAGGTGCAGAGCATTTAAGAGATCTGATCAGCTACCTCAAAGGTGAGGTAGAGCTACCTGCAGCTGCAGACATCCCGGAGTTTAAATTAGAACCTGGCTCAGGTGCTGACAATCACTTTGATTTTGCTGATGTGAAAGGACAACATAAGGCCAAGCGCGCTCTGGAAATTGCCGCGGCTGGAGGGCATAATATATTGATGATTGGGCCTCCGGGCACAGGCAAGACACTGTTAGCAAGGTGCCTGCCCTCTATCCTCCCCCCTTTAACCTGGGAGGAGTGCCTGGAGGTCACCAGGATTTACAGTATAGCTGGTCTACTGCTCAAAGATCACCCTGTAATAAATGAAAGACCTTTTCGCACACCCCATCACACCGCATCTGCGGTGAGCATCATTGGTGGAGGGAGGGTTCCCCGCCCCGGTGAGGTAAGTTTTGCTACCCATGGTGTGC
>CAZZEY010000173.1:0-3832 GCA_964653445.1 uncultured Syntrophaceticus sp.
TGTCTCCTTCCAGCGTGCGCAAAGACCGGCTGCAAAAAATGCGGATTTATCAGAAGGCTGAGGTACAACACTATTGGCTGGTTGATCCGCAGGAAAAAACCCTGGAATGCTTTGCCTTACATGATGGTGTATACGCCCTGGTTGCATCCGGTATGGACGAAGAAACCGTAGAGCATCCAGATTTCGCAGGACTGTCAATTGCATTGAAATCCTTATGGTCAAAATGAAAACCTCCGGTGCCAGGCTTGCTTTATTGCCTTACTGCATTATTTAGCAGCTTGGCATTGGTTAGCATCGGAGTCATTTACTATTCTTATGCCCTAGTTGTCTATCACTCATTCATTAATTAATCGACTGGCAATCTCCATTTCCGACATCTGATCTCTGGCTTCCGGCCTCTGTTTCAGCCAAGCTTGCTTTATTGTTTTTACTGCTCTATACCAGCCGTACCCGCTTCAAACGCAGGGCATTGCTGACTACAAAGACCGAACTAAAAGCCATGGCAGCACCGGCTATAACCGGGCTCAAAAACCCTGCCGCTGCCACCGGAAGCCCAACCATATTATAAAAAAATGCCCAGAAGAGGTTCTGTTTGATGTTGCGTATAGTGGCTTTGCTAAGCTTGACAGCTGTAGCGATAGCCCGCAGGTCACCGCCCATCAGTGTAATATCCGCGGCTTCCATGGCAATATCAGTTCCTGTGCCCATGGCTATTCCCACATCAGCAGTAGCCAGTGCAGGAGCATCATTGATCCCATCCCCCACCATGGCCACAACCAACCCCTGATCCCGCAGCATTTTCACTTGATCAGCCTTTTCATCTGGCAGCACCTCTGCCAGAACATGCTCAATACCCACCTGTTGGGCAATGGCTGCTGCAGTGCGACGGTTATCACCGGTGATCATCCAAACCTCAACACCCATATTTTTTAATTCCCTGATCGCGTCTGCCGCATTTTCCTTAACTGTATCAGCAACCCCAAACACTGCAGCTGGAATATGATTTAGTGCAATCACAACCGTGGTCTTACCTTCCTTTTCCAATCTTTCCAGAGTAGGCAGCAGAGGTTCCACCTCTACACCCTGCTCCTGCAAAAATCTGCGGCTGCCCATAAAAATGATCCCATCATCCAGCACAGCTTTTACCCCCTTACCGGGCACTGCGCTGAATTCCCGTGGATCAGCCAGACTCAAACCCGGTAGACGCTCTGAAACTCCCTGTACTATGGCCTCAGCCACCGGATGTTCAGACAGCTTCTCTGTTATTGCTGCCCACTCCAGCACTTTTTCTTCACTACCGGTAAACTTCTCTGCTGTTATTATATCTGTAACTTCCAGTTCACCCCTGGTTATTGTTCCGGTCTTGTCCAACACTACTGTATTCACCAGATGGGTGCGTTCTAGATGCTCCCCGCCACGGATCAAAATCCCGTTTTCCGCTCCCCGCCCTGTTCCCACCATAATAGATGTAGGAGTAGCCAGTCCCATAGCACAGGGGCAGGCTATTACCAGCACAGCAGTAGCATTGATCAAAGCCCTTGATAAATTACCTGCATCAATAACCAAATACCATAAACCAAAAGTACCCAAAGCAATTAAGATCACAACCGGCACAAAATAACCTGCCACAACATCAGCCAACCTCTGGATGGGAGCCTTTGACCCCTGAGCTTCCTGAACCACCCGGATGATCTGGGCCAGTACAGTATCACGTCCCACCTGAGTGGCCTCAAACTTAATGGAGCCATACTTGTTGACCGTAGCACCAGTTACCAGATCCCCTACCTGTTTATCCACAGGAAGGCTCTCTCCGGTCAGCATCGATTCATCCACAGATGAATAACCTTCTTTAATCACTCCATCCACCGGAATACGCTCACCAGGGCGTACCACTACCAGATCACCTACAGCCACTTCAGACACCTGAACCTCTTGCTCCTGCCCATCCCTGATCACCCGGGCAGTTTTTGGCTGAAGTCCGACCAGTTTCCTGATTGCCTCTGAGGTTCTGCCTTTAGCCAGCGCTTCCAAATACTTACCCAGTAAAATCAGGGTAATCAAAATAGCACTGGCTTCAAAATAGAGATGGGAATCAGGATTAACAATCCCAATGATTAAACTATAAAAATATGCTGCACTGGTACCCAGTGCCACCAGTACATCCATATTGGCGCTGCCGCCGCGCAGTGCGGTATATGCGCCCTTATAAAAAGGAAGTCCAGCAACAAACTGCACAGGTGTAGCCAGCAGCAGTTGTGTGGTATAGGAGGTCAGCCACATGGGAACTGGCAGACCAAACAGGTGTTCTAGCATAATCACCAGAAAAGGAAAAGAGATAACAGCGGAGAATATCAAGAGCATTTTTCTCTGGTTCAGCTCCGCAGGTTCAGATACTATCCCAGTACCCTCTGCCAGATCTGTCAGTACCCGGGCACCGTACCCAATGCTGGTGACAGCAGCAGTAATATCTTCAGGCTTCACCACAGAAGGCTGATATTTGACCGAGGCTGTTTCAGCCGCTAGGTTAACACTGGCTTCCTGGACACCTTCCACCTTCTGCAGCTTTTTTTCCACCCTGGCAGCACATGCCGCACAGTTCATCCCCTGTATCTTGAGTTCCAACCGCTCGGGGACCGTCAAATAACCCAACTGCTCAATTTTTTCCACAAATTCTGCTGGATTTACAGCTTCCGGATCATAATCTACAGCAGCCTGCTCCAAAGCCAGGTTGACCTGTACTTGGCCCACTCCAGGCATTTTCTTAATACCCTTTTCAATCCTAGCCGCACAGGCAGCACAGCTCATACCCTTGATCTTTATGCTGACATGCTCCATTTAGCAGCATCCCTTTCCTAGAACATCTCTTGACTAGCTTAACCATTCTGATTCCGGTTTAAAAAAATCATCAAACTATAGAAAATATAATGCAGAACAGGTGAGGTTATCAAGTATGAAAATGAATAAATAAAAAAATACTTGTTAAACTAATACCAAATAAACAAAAAGGAGGAAAAATAATGGCGCAACTGAATCAACAGGAACTGCAAAATGTCAGACATTTTATCTTTTCACATGAAACTGCAGCCCAGAAGCTGAAAACCTACGCCCAACAGTGTCAGGACCCTCAAATCAAACAAATGTTTCAACAATCTGCACAACAAGCTGAAAATACAAAACAAAAATTCATACAATTCTTACAATAATAAGGGGTGAAAAAACATGCAGGAAAAGGACATGGTAAATGATGTTTTATCCATGGTCAACAGCAGCTTAACCGGTTATGCCAATGCAATTGCTCAAACCTCAAACCAGCAACTTCGCCAGATGCTGCAGCAGACAAGGGATTCAGATGAACAATTCCAGTATAAACTGTGCCAGATAGCAGAACAAAAGGGATACTACCAACCGGCACAGCAAGCTAACCCGCAGGAAATCCAGCAGGTTCGCACATCAGTTACACAAAGCTGATAAACCTTCCCCAAAAAAGGGCCATAATGGCTCTTTTTTTATCTTTTACTTTGTCTAATCGTTTAGTCTTCAAAAAGCTCATCCATCAATTTTTCTATCTGTTCCCTTCTCTTTTTTGTGGTATTAAGATCCACAACAACACTTATCTTGACAACATCTCCTTCCCTTGCATCTAAGGGCAGCAAAACCCTTGGCAGGTTAAATGTTTTTTCTTCGAATTCAATTACCGCCCAGTCACCTTCAAAACGGTCAATAATAAAAATGGTACTCACTCTTCCTTTCCATATACTTGGAGATCATTTACAATAAATAATAGCATAAGTGCCGATCCAGTAATAGGCACTCAGTTTTATTTATAAGGTCG
>CAZZEY010000174.1:0-3805 GCA_964653445.1 uncultured Syntrophaceticus sp.
GTGCACTGGTTCAGCCCTGGGTGCCCCTGAATCAAAAAGCTCTTTGGGTGGGTGTTTTAATCGCTGGGTTAGTTTTTTGGTTAACTTTTATGTTCATATTAGAAAAAAGCGGTCGTTGACCAGGCATCAAATTGCCGCTGAAAAGACCTGCCCCCGTAAAATATCGGAGGCAGGTCTATGGCAATACACTTCTCATTCGATATGGCGACATACTGTTAAAAACCGCTTAAACAGCCTGCTAACCACATTCATCGGCAATAGAGGGATTGAAACTTTGTTTGCATGCTCTTTATGGCGACGGTTATTTCATGCAGCGACTCGCTGTGCGCTACGGTTAACCTACTGTCTGAGCAGTTGGTCTATTAAAGGCATTGATAGAGTGTTTTATTCAGCTGCCGGGTTCTCCATAATGCCCACAAAGAGGGGCATCCCTGTCTGGAGATCTATGATGCCATAAAGAAAAGGCCTGTCAAATGTGAGCTGTTTATCGGATAAAGGCATGGCAGTTTCACGTATCTCGACCGAGGTTGCTGCTGAAGCTTCAGTTCCTTTCTCATCTACCCTGATAAATGTTTTATGTTTAACCTCACTGATATAAAGGTCCCTGGTGTGCTGTTCATTTATCTGTGAGAAGTCTGCATTATATTGGTCGAAGGCTATACCCATACCCATCTCTGTCAGCTCATTGAGCAGGCTGTCATTATAGCGCGCTTCGAACTTCGGCATGGCCAGTTGCACCGTAAACTCAGGCTTTTTGGCTATCATCTCCGCCAGATCATCGAACAGCGATTGGCCTTGCTCAGCCAGCCATTCCCGTGGTGTCTGTTTATCAGGCAGCAGGGCAAAGTAAGCAAACTTTTCGTCAGCATAGGGGAGGGCAATACCTGTGGCATTTTTGTACAAAAAGTAAGGCATTTTGCCTATCTGCTGCAGGAATGGAGCTGTGACAGTACCCTCAGGTGTATTGAATGTGCGGTCACGGGTGTCATTTTTGTCGAATTGCGTCTTCCAGTCAGAATGAAAATAGACTGTGTTGATCAAGTACATAACCACATCTGGAGATATGGAATCGATAATTTTGTCGATTGTGCCATGTGTGGCCTTTTCAACCCAGTTATTGATGATATTTGGAGTGTTTTTGTCCTTGAAATCGAGTTTCTTCATATCAGCAGCGAAATGGTCTGCATTGCTCTGTAGAAATGGCTTGTATGGTGTGAAACCTTCATCAAACCAGATCGAGTTGGCTATCTCCAGCTTTGTTTTGCTGTCTGTTTTTTCTAAAAGATTAATCCAGCTGCGGCAGGCTTGGTTGATCATGTCGACCGTCAGACCCTGATCAGCCAGGACATCCAGCATCGCTGTTTTTGTTTCACCATCAGCGCCATTCAATGGCATTGCCAATGCCATATAGACTGATGCCGGCGAGATCATGAGATTACCTTCATTTTTCGCTGACTCTTTGAATAGATCAGCAGCGAAAGCATTGATCTCCTTTTTGATGGCCTTTTCTATCTGGGCAGGTGAGGTCGGCTGTTGAGATGGTTTTATATCAGCCATTAAGTCAGCGGCACTGCCTTGAGAAGAACATCCGGAGAATACCAGTGACAAGCAGATGAAAATAATGAGACAGTTGAAAACTTTTTGTTTCATCACAATAAGCCTCCCTAGTTATGGTTTTCTCGGTGGTTGATTTTGTTTCCACCAATGGAGGTATTTGTTGATATTCTAGCATAATAACAGCAAAAAATGGACACAGTTTGTCACGGAGTTTGGCCGCCGAATACAATCAACCAGCGACTTTATTTGACAGGATATAGGGTAAAAAAGGAGAACTTTTAAATGGTCTAGTATTGGCATAGATTAGGGGCTTAGGGAAGGTTAAGGGTTCTGCTGATGGATGAATTGCTCTTAGAGTTTACAACAACAGTAATTGCTTATCTTGCCTCTTTTGGATACTGGGGATTGGGAGTGCTGATGGCAATTGAGAGCTGTAACATACCCATTACCAGTGTGCTGATCCTTCCCTTTGGGGGCTATCTGGTTTCTACAGGGCAGTTGCAGTTTTTTCCCGCAGCCCTGGCCGGGACTATCGGGGGTACTGTTGGTTCTGTTATTTCTTACTATGTGGGCCTTTTCGGTGGGCGGCCCTTTCTCCTGCGCTATGGTAAATATTTAGGCTTGACCAAAAAAAGGCTTGAGATTGCAGAAAACTGGCTCAACCGCTACGGGGATATTGCAGTATTCTTTTCACAGCTGATTCCTTCGATCCGCAATCTTATCTCAATACCTGTGGGTGCTGCCCGTTTAAGGATAATCCCTTTCACACTATACACCTTCTTAGGTTCGCTCATCTGGGCTCTCATCCTTACTTACTGTGGTTACTTACTGGGCGAGAATTGGGAGATGGTCCGGGCTTGGTTTCAAAGCATCGGCATTGTTCTGCTGTTGGTGACCATTCTGCCATTTATAGTCTGGTTCTTCTGGGAAAGACGAAGAAAATCAGATAGTAATAAATGAGCATCAGAACACCAGCAGTAGGTGTACTGCTAACTGAATGACTTGATAATGCTCTGCGCTAGTGCGTTTACCAGTGCCACCTGGCAGGTATAAAGAGGTGCATCAGGACCCTTTGTCCTGAAATTTTTATAGATTTCAATATGTATTCCGTAGATTCTTCTTCCCTGGAGCTGTAGTTCCCTGATCTTTTGGAAAAGGTAGGTTTGTGTTGCCTTCATCACAACATCTTGGTCGAAAGGGAACACACCGATGGAAGGCCGGGGTAGGGGTAACCTTTCCTGCCATCTGTCTGCAATTTCCTGTTTGAGTGTTCTCTGGAGTGAAGTCAGTCTTTCCCTAAATTCGCTGTCATACTGATGTGAGGGGTTGAATTCAAAGCCGCAGGAGAGCTCCACATTATAATGGCCGTTGACATGTCCGTGAATTTCCAGAAAAAGCTCCACCTGCTCAGACAGAGCATGTTTCTGATAAATATGGCAGAGTTCCATTAGCTGTGGCGTTGAAGCGAGTTGGGGGTTTTTGTTTAGATCCACCAGGGGCCTGAGATTCTCAGCATAGAGCAGAGAACCATCAAGCTTAGTGGCTAGAAGTGCGGCAAATTCTTTGGTGTAGTAATCAGAACCAGGGATATATCCGTGGTGGGGAGCAGCAACGAGAACCTCTCTTTTTTTGCCTGGGATATAAAATACATCTTCTATAGTTTGAGGCACAGCACTTACCCCCTTTGCGGTGTTGATCCTTGTTGATATTGTAGCATAAAAGGGGAGAATTGCGGTCAGGCTGTTTATTTTTATCTAACAAATAGGGAATATAATGGGTTTGACAAGGGTGTGATTTATTATTGAAGTAATGTGTATAAAAAGTTTTTGGCATGGTTTATGCATTATTTATATACAGTGATTACTGTTTTCTCATTAGATTTGAGGTTAGTATGTAGGTATTTTGATAGCAACCGGTGAGTTATTAGCTGTTGTTCCTATGTGTATTATGAAAAGCAGTCATTAAAAAGTTTCGGTATTTGAAAGAAGTGAACCAGAGTTATTAAGTCATGAATGAAAAAGTAAGGCAGAAATGAATTATTATAGGGTGTCGTACCAGCAACTTCAGAAAGAAAGGAAGATGATGTGATGTCCTCCATCGACATGAAGTTAAGACATGTCTTGCAGAAAGCGGAGTGCGGCGAACCTCTATCCTCCCTGGAATTGCAGTTTCTACTTAGCCGGAGTAAACCTGATGAGTTGAACCAAGTCTTTAAACTAGCCCGCAGCTTAAGAAACAGGTATTTTGA
>CAZZEY010000175.1:0-3805 GCA_964653445.1 uncultured Syntrophaceticus sp.
GAAGACTATTACTTAATGGGGTTTCAAGAAATAAACGATCAATTAACACACCCCATTGCCTGCCTGGACTGTCATGATCCCAAAACCATGGAGCTGAAAATTTCCCGTCCGGCCCTGGTGGAAGCTTTAAAGTCTCAGGGGAAAGATATAGAAAAAGCAACAAGGCAGGAGATGCGCTCCCTGGTTTGTGCCCAGTGCCATGTGGAGTATTACATGCAGCCGGAGACCAAAAAACTGACCTTTCCCTGGGATAAGGGACTGAAACCAGATCAAATGCTTGAGTATTATGATAATCTGAATTTCAGCGATTGGCTTCACCCTGATAGTGGAGCTTCACTGCTCAAAGCCCAGCACCCGGATTACGAGTTTTTTGTTGACAGTACCCATTATGCAGCAGGTGTAGCTTGTGCTGATTGTCATATGCCTTATGTAAAAGAAGGGAATGTCAAGATTACATCTCATTGGTGGACCAGCCCTCTCAAAAACATGGAACAAAGCTGTTTGGTCTGCCACAGAGAAAATGCAGAGGAATTAAAGGAACGCGTTTTTTACACCCAGGACCGCGTTTATGAAATGAAAAACCTTGCTGGGACCACTATTGAAATAGCAATTCAAGAGATAGCAAAAAGTGCAGAAACGCCAGGGGTAGATGAAAAAATTCTTAATGATGCCCGAACACTTCACCGACAGGCCCAGTGGTACTGGGATTGGATGGCGGCTGAAAACTCCATGGGCTTTCATAACCCACAGGAAGGCCTGTTTATTCTTGGCAAAGCTGTTGACTGCTCTCACAAAGCTATCGAAAAAGCACAAGAGGCAAGAACCGCGGAGAGGTAACAAATGACATTTAAAAAGCATGAAACTAATAACAGTCCTGGTTTCGGTAGGGGTTCCTCCTTGTGGAGATTGTTAACTTCCATAAGAATTACACTTCTACTTTTCAGCATTGTTGCTGCAGCCTGCCTTCCAGGGATCTTCATTCCTCAAGGGGAAGATCCCTTATTTTATTTTCACAATTACGGCGATCTAATGGGTTCTCTGATCACTGCGCTTGACTTTGACAAGGTTTTTAATTCCACATGGTTTTTTGTAATATGCCTGCTGCTCTTTGTTAACCTGTTGGCTTGTACCATCCAGAGATGGCACAACTTTTATTGCTGTATTATCAAACGACACCTTTTTGGGGCTGACTCTCCACCTTCACTATCTGCTGTACTGCATTTCCTTGGGTCACCTTTAATTCATACAGGTCTTTTGCTTGTGCTGGTGGGTGCTTTTATTGGAGCATTTAACAGCTATGAGCATTATTATGAAATACCTGTACCCGGGTCTCAAGAAATCACCTTTGGAGAGCAGCGTTATGAATTGGATGTATTAGGATTTGACATAGAGTTCCATACAGATGGTTTTCCCAGTCAGTACCGATCCCAATTAAAGTTGATCCAAGATGGCAAGGAGCTATATGAAAAAACGATATCTGTTAATACCCCTCTTTCTTATCAAGGATTCAAAGTTTATCAGTTCAACTACGGCTGGCTGTTGGATCTTTCTCTACAGAAGAATGGCAGTTCACGAGACATTGAAGTAAAGGACGGCGATCTGCTTGCTTTAAATGAAGACGGCAGTGAAAGCCTTCGATTCAGGTTTTATCCGGACTGGGCAAGGGATGCAAAAGGGCATTCGATATCCCGTACACCACAACCAAACAACCCACGCCTTGCTTATCTGCGGACTTCAGGCGGCTTACCGGTTGACATAGGTATGCTAAAGACTCAAGAAACAGCAGAGTTGGGTGATGGGTTAAAAATTACTTTTACAGGGTGCAGGAACTATACAGGACTTCATGTAAAAAGGGATCCTGCGGTTCCCATAGTATTTACCGGCTTTATTCTTCTTGGCGGTGGTATACCACTGTATTACCTGTTTTCCAGCAAGAGGAGAAGGAAAGGTGAGTGACCTTTGCAAGAGCATCTTGTTTTAATAACTTTTTGTTTTTATATAATTGCTGCTTTAATTTGTTTAGTAGTATTATGGAACAAAAACCATACCCTAGAAAAAATGGGGATAGTATGTACCATATTTGGTTTTATTCTCCTCAATACTGTATTGATTTACCGCTCTGTTCTTGCCTGGAGATTACCAGGAAGCAATCTCTATGAGTTTTTGCTCCTTTTCGCCTGGGGGATGAGTGCCACATATCTGTTTATTATTATCAAGTATAAAATCCAAGGCAGCGGAGTGTTTATCCTCCCTCTGATCATTGGTGTGTTGGGGTGTGCAGCACTGTTTTCCAACAAAATCCAACCGCTGATGCCTGCTCTTCAGAGCCCCTGGTTAAAGTTCCATGTTTCTGTTGCCATTATAGGTTACAGCGTTTTTGCCGTTTCCTTTGCTATGGCTTTAATGTCTTTGCTTAAAGTACCCGTAATAATCAGCCACCGCAAGAGTCTTGATGATCTCATTTACGGCTGTAATGCCCTCGGTTTTTCTTTTCTCACCCTGGTTATCATTACTGGGGCTATTTGGGCAGAGCAAGCCTGGGGAACCTGGTGGGGCTGGGATCCGAAAGAAACAGCATCTTTGATTACATGGCTTATTTATGCATTTTACTTGCATTTGAGGCACACTTCTATTTGGAGTAACAAGCGTGGTGCCATACTAACCTGTTTGGGTTTTTTTGCAGTTATCTTTACGCTGCTGGGAATTACCTTTTTGGTACCAGGCTTACACAGCTATACATAATAGTGGTTGGTAGACATCTTACCTCAGGTTCTCTATCACCCTTGTCAACCCCAACCTTTAGCCTTTATTTTCATTATCTGCTGGGGCATCTTGCGGCCGCATGGGGCTATAAAAAATAAAAAATTTTTAAAAAAGGTATTGACACGTTAAGATATGTGGACTATAATAGTCCACAAAGGGGAAGATGTTACCATGGAAATAATCAGACGCAATACAGAATACAGCATAAGGGCACTTGTTCACCTAGCGCTTCTTTCCGGTAGGGAAGCGACAGCCGGAGAGATCGCTGAGGAGCAGGATGTGCCGCTGGAATATCTCCAGAAGATTTTGCAGAAGCTGACCCGAGGAGGTTTTGTTGGTGCACACAGGGGGGCTTATGGGGGTTTTTATCTAGCCAAGAAACCCGAAGATATTAATCTTCTTGAGGTTATCGAGCTTATGCAGGGTAAATTGGTCATGAACAAGTGCTTTTTAGGAAAAGACGGATGCACCAGGGCACCTAAGTGTGTGCTTAAATATAACTGGCTGCAGTTAGAACAGAGAATCACCGGTTTTTTAAGTCAGATTACACTGTCAGATTTGGTGAAACAGGTACGTGAAGGCGGCCTGCCGGAAGGTGGTGAGTAACATCAGGTAATCCTTTTTGTGTCCCGATGTGGACGAAAAATATCTTATATAGTTTAGTTTTTGACATTAGCTGATATTGTCTTATTTTATTAACTTAAAGTGGACAAAAAAATCTTATATAAAATTGAGGAGGGAGAAAAATGTTTTGTTATCAGTGCGAACAGACGGCTAAAGGAACAGGGTGCATCAAATCGGGAGTATGTGGGAAGGATCCGGATCTTGCCGGCATTCAGGACACACTTATTATCGCTCTCAAAGGGATCGCGGCTTATGCCTATCATGCAAGAGAGCTTGGTGTTCATGATGAGCAGGTTGATGCCTTTATGGCGGAAGCGCTTTTTTCAACTTTAACCAATGTTAATTTTGATATGGATAGTCACATCAAGCTGCTGCTTAAAGCTGGAGAAATGAATCTGCGGGCCATGGAGATGCTGGA
>CAZZEY010000176.1:0-3791 GCA_964653445.1 uncultured Syntrophaceticus sp.
ATCAAGCATGAGTTGAGGCTGGCGGGGGGGTAGGGTCAGGGGATTTTCCAGCCTCAACCCTGCTTCCAACAACATGCCTGGATCATCAGCAAATACCAGGGCACCACCTGTTCCGATCAAAATATCTATTTCTGTCAGGTCTTTACCCTTTTGGAACCATAACCTGCCCTCAGGGGTAAAAACCTCCTTTAATTGACCGGAGTGGCGCCGCAGTGCTTCTCTGATGCAGGCAGTAGCAAATATCCTATCAAAGAATTTCTCTTTATCATTTTCCGCAAGCAAGCTAAGTTCTCTGCTCACCCTGTTGGCGTAATCTCTCAGATCACTTATATCTTCCTCTTCATTAATCACTTCCAACAGGGTCTGCAGACTGACCCGCATCCCCAGATCCCCCTCAACAGTGCGCTTGGCAAAAGGCTCAGGGAGACCTTTGAGTACACACCCACTCTTTTTGGGTGCCCCCTTACAAAATGAGTGAACATCGGTGGTAGCGCCACCGACATCCACAATAACAACCTCTTTTCCACTCTTACTGAGCAGTTCCCCTGCTTTCATCACAGCCAGGGGTGTAGGCATTGCCAGGCCAACCTCCTGCTGAATAATATCAAGGCCCTTTGCTTTAGTTATCTCCTGCAGGTAAAGGTCCCTGATCGCCTGGCGGGCCGGTTCCACCTGAAGCACATTGATCTCAGGCATCACATTCTTGGTCACTACCACATGAGGGACCCTTTGCTCTAAGATCCTTTTGACATGTGAGGCTGCGGCTTTGTTTCCAGCTACAACAACCGGAACAGACAGGCCCGACTCCGCAATTCGAACAGCATTTTCCAGTATGTTTTTTCGGTCACCTCCGTCTGTACCTCCCGATAAGAGAAGCAGATCAGGTTCTAGATCCTTTATTTCATCCAGTTCCTCATCGGTCAGGGTGTAAGCGTAGGTTCCCATCACCCTTGCGCCCGCTCCCAGCGCGGCCTCCCGGGCAGCCTTCACCGTCAGTTCCGGCACCAGGCCAATTGCCACGATCTTCAAACCCCCGGCAGCTGAACTGGATGCTTTTTTCACTGCTGTGCCTTCCAGCTGCTCAGGAGAAAAGGCCTCCAGCGCTTTGGTCAAACCATCCAGCAATCCGGTTTTTGGTGTTGACGGTGCCCGTGATGTCCCGATTAGAGCAGGAGGATCCAAATTAACGAGACAAACCTTAGTATAAGTGCTGCCGAAATCAATCAGCAATGCTTTCATATGTCGAGATCCCTCTTCAAATCATCAATAGCAGCCTCCGGCAGAATGCCTGGAGGGTACACTCGATTAAAACCCATTTTCTTAAAAAGTTCATTAACCTCATCGAATGTTCTTTTCCCCACAACCAGGTTGCCGCCCACATAAAGGATGATATCCCCGATACCGGCCTCCTGGCACTTCTCCCGCAGGCCCCGGCAGTCCATTTCACCATGGCCATACAGAGAGGATACTAAAATCGCTGCTGCATCGCTTTCAATTGCAGCATTGATAAACTCCTCCTGGGAAACCATAACCCCAAGATTAACAACCTGAAAACCCGCATCTTGAAACGCCATTTCTAATATCCTGTTACCAACAGCATGGACATCTGAACCTATTACACCGAGGACTACTCTTTTATTCCCAGGCACCAGCCCGGCCCCCTTTTAATTGTTTAAAACGGTGCCAGGCTTGCTTTATTGCTTTATCTAGCAGCCTGGCCCCGGGTAAAATCGGGACATTTCCCCTTACAGTACCCTACTTGCGTTTATTCTTTCATTCCCACTTCCAACCTCGCACTTCCCACATCTCAATCATCAGGCTCGCTTTATTGCTTTAATGCCTGATCTTAAATTTCAGCTGCTTCCAACGACCAGATAAACTAGGCGATCTGTTTGCAGAGATCAACTGCCAATGCAGCATCTGCTGCATACCCATCAGCACCGATTTCATCAGCATAAGCCTGGGATACCGGTGCCCCTCCGATAATGACCTTAACATCATCCCGTAGGTTACCTTCTTTCAGTGCGTCAACAACCTCTTTCATAGCAGGCATGGTTGTGGTGAGCAGTGCGGACATACCGACTATAGCAGCCTTATGCTCTTTGACCGCAGCAACAAATTGATCTGATGCAACATCTACTCCAAGATCTATTACATCGAATCCACTGCTCTCCAGCATCATACTGACCAGGTTTTTGCCGATATCATGTAGGTCTCCGGCTACTGTTCCGATGACAACTTTACCTGCTGTGGGAAGTTCGATTCCTGTCATCTTTTCTTTAGCCAGGTCCACACCAGCCTTCATAGCCTGGGCAGACATCATCATTTCAGGTACAAACAGATTACCCTCCTTGAAGCGCTCCCCTACCTCATTGATGCCAGGGATCAAGCCCTCATTGATCAACTTTAAGGGGTCTTCCCCTGCCTGCAGCAGTTCAGCTGTTGTCTCCTTCGTTTTTTCGATATCAGCCTTGATAACCAGATCTGTTAAATCTTTAATACTCGCCACTTAAATCCCTCCATTTATCTCGATTTGGTTTCAGATTTATTGTTACTCCAAACTAGATACCTAGTCGCTCCTGTGCCTGTTTAATCACTGCATCTATCTTCTCTTCCACTTCTAGCGCAAGCTGCACCGGCTGATGCTCTTCCATGATGGACCGCAGTTTTTCCCGTATCCGTTCCCTCATCTCTTTGGAACCGGCCGCCTCCCAGGAACTAAAACTGCTGAAGTCAGATACACTGGGCTGCCACTTTTCCCGGAAATGCTTTGCTGTATGGGCATCACTCAGGTAACTGCCACCAGGACCCACCCGTTTTACCACATCTACAGCCAAATATTCAGGGGTTGTGTTCACACCCTTTAAGAGATGGCGCACCCTGGATATAACCTCATCCATCAAAACCAAAAGTTCCAAGGAACCTGTGCGCCCTGATTCGATATAGAAAACATCGTGCATCAGGTTGCATCCCTGCAGTGCGCCCATTACGGTAGCCATAGTTGCCTCAGAAACTGCCTGTTCATCAAAAGCCTTAGAACTGCTGCATCCTGCATAACCCCAGTTGGGGAGAGAGTAGTAGCGTCCTAGGTCACAGACACAGCCCTGCAACAGCATAACCTCAGGCATCGCGTAGCAGGCAATCATGGTTCTCATATCCAGAGGAGATCCCCCAAATCCATAAAGGAATGGGGCTCCTGGGTTTTTCAATTGGTGTAGCACCAGACCGCAGAGGGCCTCTGCATTAGCCTGGGCAACAGTTCCCGCCACAGTGACCGGGGTGGAAGCTCCCTCCACTGCCCCACAGGCGAAGTTAACCGGAATCTTGTTCTCCGCGGCATAAAGCAGTTTGTCCACTGACTCAAAGGGCAGCTGTAAGGGAGATGTAGGTTCACAGTAGAGGACAAAGTGCGGCATGTTTTTCAGTTTTTCCCTTCCACCCACTGCTGCGGCTGCCATCTCAGTGATATCATCTACAGTCGGCGCATCCTCAGCTATCACCACCTGAGGCTTCACACTGTTTTTAAGCATCATTGCATACTGGACACGATTGATCATCCTTTTATCCACATCAGATAACAGCCCCATGGACATCACAAAATCCAGCTGGGGAAGTGCATCAACAACCCTGATGGCTTTTGCTACATCATCACTGGTCCAGTCTCTGCGCTCACCTGTAAAGGGATCCAGGTAAACCAGTGTATCGGACCCGGCTCCAAAATGGATATTGGATTTCTCCATCCAGATCACCGGTTCACCCAGCCTGTTATATAAAGTAATTCTTGAGGGGGC
>CAZZEY010000177.1:0-3756 GCA_964653445.1 uncultured Syntrophaceticus sp.
TTTTTACAAATCTAACTCAGGATCACCTGGATTTTCATGAGAGTTTTGATGAGTCTAAAGCAGCTAAGATGCTGCTTTTTAAAGGTTTAGGCAGAGAAAGGACGAAAGGTCGTCCCTGTTATGCTGTTGTTAATATTGATGATCCAGTAGGAGAAGAAATTGTGAAATATGCAGATGTTCCTGTGATCACTTACGGGATTCATAATGATGCTGATGTTAAAGCAGAAAACATTCAGCTTAATGCGACAGGTACTTCTTTTACAGTTGTTTATAACCAGGAGACTATCCCCATTTCCGTTTCCCTCCCAGGAAAATTTAATGTTTATAACTGTCTCGCAGCTTTTTGTGTGGGACTGAAAGAGGGGGTTCCACCGGCTCTGCTGAGCAGTGCATTAAAGGGAGTGAAAGGTGTTCCAGGGAGATTCGAATTGGTGGATGAGGGCCAGGATTTTACTGTTATAGTGGATTATGCTCATACACCTGACGGCTTAGAAAATGTCCTCAAAACAGCCCGTGGTATTACCAGCGGAAGATTGATCACAGTTTTTGGCTGTGGAGGTGATCGGGATCAGGGAAAGCGTCCATTAATGGGAAGGCTTTCCGGAGATATCAGTGATTACACAGTAATTACTTCTGATAACCCCCGATCTGAGGACCCGGAAAAGATTATAGAACAGATTGAGGACGGCATTAGGGAGAACAGAGATACTAGATATACAACTATTATTGACCGTTATGAAGCTATCAGGCATGCTGTTCACTCAGCCCGGGAGGGAGATTGTGTGGTGATCGCCGGAAAGGGGCATGAAACATATCAGATCATCGGTGATCAAGTGCTTCCCTTTGATGATCACCAGGTGGCCAGGGAGATTTTAGTAAAGGAGATCATTAGTTAAACAATGGAATTGATGCAGTTGGACTGGGTAATAGATGCGATTCATGGAGTCGCTCTGGAAAAGGGAAAAAAGCGGGTAATGATTTCAGGTGTGAGTATTGACAGCAGGAAGGTAAGACCAGGGAATCTTTTTTTCGCTTTTCCAGGGGAATATGTAGATGGGCATGATTATATTGAGCAGGCTTTTGAAAAGGGTGCTGCGGCTGCTGTTGTATCCCGTCCGGTTTCTTGTCAGGAGGATTATCCTCTGATCAGGGTTGAGGATCCATTAAAGGCTCTCCAGAATCTGGCGCACAGTTACCGCAGCCTTTTTAATATTCCTGTGGTTGCTGTAACCGGCAGCACAGGTAAGACTACCACCAAGGATCTGATTGCCGGTGTACTGGGCAGAAAGATGGCTGTTGTAAAAACAGAAGGGAATTACAACAATGAAATTGGACTGCCTCTGACACTACTGCGATTAAAACGCATACACCAGGCTGTTGTTTTGGAGATGGCTATGAGGGGTCACGGCCAGATTGCTGACTTATGTGAGATCAGCCATCCTGAGGTTGGGGTGATTACCAATATCGGAAAAACCCATTTGGAACTTTTAGGTTCCCAGGAAGCTGTTGCAATGGCCAAAGGGGAACTGCTTTCCTCTCTGCCGGCTGGAGGTTGTGCTGTACTTAATGCTGATGATAACTGGCAGATCAAGCTAGCCAGCAGGGTAAAGGGAGAGGTAATATATTACGGAACAGATAAACAATGCCAGGTCAGGGCTTCTGATATTAGATTGCGTGGGCTGGAGGGGGTAGAGTTTAAGCTGCATACACCATCAGGGGAGGTGTGCTGTTCTCTTCCGTTGCCTGGAGCACATAATGTTGCCAATGCCCTGGCAGCGGCTGCTGTAGGCTATAGATTTGGTTTAAATCCTGATGGGATCGCTAAAGGTCTTGCATCCGCCTCTATTACAGAAATGCGGATGGAAGTCAAACCTGGGATCGAAGGATCAATGGTTATTGATGACTCATATAATGCCAGTCCCGCCTCCACAATAGCTGCTTTAGATCTGCTGGCAGAAGCTAATGGACATAGAAAAATCGCTGTGCTGGGAGATATGTATGAGTTGGGTGAAGAAACAGCTGCCGGTCACCGGGAGGTGGGGGAAAGGGCAGCAGTTTTAAAAATTGACTGTCTTTGTACAGTTGGAGTACTAGCCCGGGAAATAGCGGTCGGTGCTGAATTAGCTGGTTTATCCAGTGAACATATCCATACATTTCAGGAAAAAACAGAAGTGGTGGATTTTCTCATGTCCTATTTACAGGAAGGGGATATTGTTCTTATTAAGGGCTCAAGGGGTATGAGGATGGAACGGATTACAGCATCACTCACCAGTGGGGTGATCGATGGTGAATGAAACCACTCCAATGATTTTGGCTGTTGTGATTAGTTTGGTTATTGTACTGATTTTGGGGCCTGCGCTGATCCCTTTGCTGTATAGAATGAAGTTCGGACAGGAAGTCAGAGATGATGGACCCAAGACCCACCTGAAGAAACAGGGTACCGCCACTATGGGCGGATTGATGATCATATTGGGTACCGTAATTGCTGCGTTTTTGTTTACAGATAATATTTGGGAAACACTTCTGCTGACAGGTATTACTTTAGGGTGTGGGCTTTTGGGATTTTTAGATGACTATCTTAAAGTTGTACTGAGAAGGCCCCTGGGTCTTAAGGCAAGACATAAGATTGTGGGCCAACTTCTATTAGGAATCCTGCTTGTCTGGGGTGCTGTTATGCTGGGAAGGGATACAGCACTCATAATACCCTTTATTGGATATGAAATAGATCTAGGTCTATTTTATTATCTATTTGTAGTGATAGTATTAATCTCTGCCACAAACGCGGTAAATCTAACAGATGGATTAGATGGATTAGCCGGTGGTTTGATGGCTATAGCAGGTGCTGTTTATGTATTGATTTCCTGGATGACGGGTCACAATGCAGCAGCGGTTTTTGCCGGCGCTCTAGCTGGGGGTTCCCTGGGTTTTTTAAGGTATAACCACCATCCCGCTAAAATATTTATGGGTGATACAGGTTCACTGGCTTTAGGGGGAGCCCTGGCAGCACTTGCGGTGATTACAGGTACTGAACTTGTCTTACCGATTTTGGGTGCAGTATTCGTATTAGAGGTGCTTTCGGTGATTATCCAGGTGGTATCCTTTCAGTTAACCGGAAAAAGGGTTTTTAAAATGAGCCCGCTGCACCATCATTTTGAGTTATGCGGCTGGCCGGAAGTCAGGGTTGTGCATTTATTCTGGTTGATGGGTATTTGTTTTGCACTTCTCGGACTGTGGTCAGTGAAGGGAATGGGATAGTGATAGTTAGGAGTAATCAAATGAATGATCTGTATGGTAAAAGGGTACTTGTCATAGGAATGGCCCGCAGTGGGCAGGCAGTTGCGCGTTTTCTGTTTAATCGGGGAGCAAAGGTTACAGGGACTGACTATCAAGCTGAAGAGTTGTTGGGTTCTGGTTTTGAGCGGTTGAAGGAATTACCTGTTTCTTTAATTACAGGTGGTTATCCTGAAGTTAAAGCAGGGGATTATGATCTGGTTGTGGTCAGTCCTGGTGTGCCGGGAAATGTCAAACCGGTTAAAGCTGCGCTAAAATATGGTATTCCCATTTGGAGTGAATTGGAACTGGCTGGGCGGTTTATTCATGAACCGATGATAGCTGTAACCGGCACCAACGGGAAAACCACCACCGCCTATTTATTTGGCCATATTTTTGAAAAAGCCGGTATTAATGTCGGGGTTGCCGGAAATATTGGCATTCCATTGATTCAGAAGGTGGAGCAGTATGTGCAGGTTGAATACT
>CAZZEY010000178.1:0-3746 GCA_964653445.1 uncultured Syntrophaceticus sp.
TTGACGGCTCTCTTTTTAGATAAATTATTTGTAAAAAACATGGTTTCCTATCCGGCAGACATAAGTGAGTGTTCTAAAGAACTCGGTGCTCTGTGCAGTGGACGGGTTGCAGAAGTAGACAGCTCCGTATACTGGATCCCACCCATCTAGAGCTGCATCTGCAGCTCTAAGTGAATCTGCACTTGGGGGGAGATAGAGTGTGCCGTTTTGTACCGGTTCAAACTGCCAGGGTTCATAGATTATATCTGTAATGGTGTTCGGAAATCTGTAATCTGTGATTCTATTCAGAACTACGGCCCCAACGGCAACCTTTCCTTCAAAACTTTCACCAGCTGCTTCAGCATTGATTAGCTGTGCCAGTAGGTATCTCTCATTAGCTGAATAATGACCGCCTCGTGAAGGTGGATTTGTTCCGCCGCCAGTACCAGTACTGCCTGATACCAGCAGAACCTGACCTGGATAGATCACCGAACTGCTGAGGTTATTCAGTGACATAATGTTATTAACCGATGTGCCGAATGAGTTGGCAATATAGTAGAGTGTGTCACCCGGCTGGACTGTATACTGTTGTGTTCGTCCAGATGGGGCTTGTCCACCCCCTGATACCAGCAGAACCTGACCTGGATAGATCACTGTGCTGCTAAGGTTATTCAGTGACATGATGGAGTCAACTGATGTTCCAAAAGATTTGGCAATAAAGTAGAGTGTGTCACCCGGCTGTACGCTATACTGCTGTGCTTGTCCATTATCAGGCAGCCACAGCACTTGACCGGGGTAGATCATTGTTGTATTGAGGCCGTTTACGGACATGAGCGTATCGACTGATATGCTGTTTCTTGTGGCGATTTTGTAGAGGGTATCACCAGACTTAACTGTATAGCTTGCTGCATAGCCGATATTTCCAAAGGCAAGGATCCCGACCAGCAATACAACAAGGACCAGGCAAAACCTGCGCAATGCTCTTCCTCCTTTCCCTGCCTCCGAGGTAAGCTGATGGGTTCGGTCGAAAGGATCGCCCTACATTTCCGTCTCCCCTTCGGAAATGATTCACCCCTGATGCAAAAAAAAAGCATCAATATGGTTCCCCCGTACCGCACCTAGGAAAAAAGTACGGATTCGGCAAAATATTATTTTTATTTAGACAATTATGGCATCTCTGGTTTTTCAAATCAAGCGGTAATATTCGCCAAAGCCTCGTTGATGTTTCCAGGGTTAGGGCAGCAGTCCTATAGATATCAATAGAGGGACATTGGTTATATATAGGCTGCTTGATAAAAAATATCATGGCATTAAACAATAATTAGAATGTAACATAAGTAAGTGTTGATCGTTATTATTTATAGTCGGCCGGCGAAAGAAGGTGTGAAGGCTTGTGACAGATGATGAAGTAACAAAGGCTGCCCGAGGTGATCTGCACTCCATCGAACAGATTTGTCAAAAAATGTGGGAACCTCTATACCGCTATGTTTATTATAGGGTACAAAACCGCGAAGAAGCCGAAGATATTACACAGGAAACCTTTGTCAGAGCAATTAACCATTGGAAAAAGCAGAAATTGTGCTCAGATAAAGGGCAGGGGTTTTTAAGAACAATAGCCCTGAATATCTTACGTGACCGCTGGCGTCAGAAGAAGCGTCGGGGGGTGTTGATTGATTACGAGAAAATTGATCCAGGCCAAATAGTGAGTGTGGATGAGCAAAAAATTGTTACCCAGCGCCTTCAAATAGAAAATGCATTAGCAAAGATAAATGCAGACCAGCGTAAAATTTTGGATCTGCGCCTCATTCAGGGCTATACGGTTGCTGAGACCGCCAGGTTTATAGGAAAGAGCGAGGCTGCTGTGCGCACAACGCAATACCGCGCCTTAAAGGCTTTAGCTCAAATATTGGATCATAATGAGTAATTCAGGAGGGATAAGTGGTATGGATGAGAATGAAAAAAAACTCTCCAATTATATTGATGCTTTTAATGCGGAACAGGAGCCTGAAAAACATTATGGACCGGCTGATACGCCGGAACTGGAAAAAATTCTAACCGCAGCTCGGCTGGTTCGTACCCTTAAAGAACCAGTATTACCAGATGCCAATTTCCCGAAGAGATTGGCTCAGGGAGTGGCTAATTCCCGTTCCCATCGCAGATGGACTATACCTTTAATAGCAGCACTGGCAGCTTGTTTATGTTTATTCGTATTTTTTGATATATTCACAAATGATGTGGTCTACGCGATGGAGAAAGCAGTTGCAAAACTTGATAATTATTATGGTGTTCTGGAGGTTCGTGCTAATAATGCTGCTGGGGATGAGTGGATGGTACGCAGAGTGGAGCTTTGGTTTGAAGGAGAAAAATATGCTGTTAAACAGGATGACGGAACCCTGACCGTCAACAATGGTGAACTCAAATGGCAGGTTCGCCCTCAAAGTAAAGAAGTTGCGATCCTGTCCCTGCTGCCGGATCCCACAGGCAGTGGTTTTGATCTGCGGGATAAGGCAAAACAAGCCAAACAGTACCTTCATAAGGCTGTTGGTACAGATATGATTGCTGGCAGGGAGTCAATCAAACTTGAAATATCACCACCAGGTGGTCTGCCATACTATTTATGGGTTGACCAGGAAACCAATTTGCCTATCCAGATGCAGACTGCTATGCAAAACGCATTACAGACCACATATACTTTTGTAATGTTTAAACCGAACATAAAAACCCAGGAAGATATTTTTGTCTACCAGCCTCCTAAGGGGTATAAAGTGGTAGAAAATGATCCTGGTCAGTTAGTAGCAACCATAGATGAAGCTGTTTCCATCAGTGGGATTAAGCCACTGCTGCCGAAAGAGGCTCCGCTCCGTATTCTGGCTTTCCAGGACCGTATTGTCCTGGATTATGGTGAAACAACCATTGTTGAAACCGGTGCCAGAGGGTCTTTTGACCCAGCCCCCGAATCAGCTCTAGGTACTGTTGCTGAGGGGCCACTGGAAGTATTGAGGGAAAGACTGAGATGGAGGCAGGATGGATTGGAAATTCAAGTGGGAGGGCCCAGGCGGGTGGATTTGGCACAACAGATTGCCTCAGAACTCACTCTTCCCAATAATGATGGAGGTTTGGCAGAACTGGCTCAGTTTAAAGTTCCTGTGGATCTAGAAATTGTTAAAGCCAATCAGCAGCAGGTGGACAGGGGCAGCAGTCCCTGGCAGCTTGATCCCAAGCAGGTGGCACTAACCTTTGTGAATCTAAAAGTGTCACCAGAAGGCATTATCGGTGAACCGAAGATCCAGGCGGAGTCATTTAAGCTTACAGTTAATAACGGTATCGAATCTGTGGTTGAAGTAGCTGATGGCCCGATTAAAAAGGTATATCTTAAACGCCTGGTGCGGCAGGATGATACCGGTATTTGGACAGTAATGGGCTATGATCCCAGTTAATAGATGAACTTGAATGAAAAGACCTTTATCTATAGGGGGTGTCATCATGTTCAGCTCAAGGAGATTATTTATGACTATGTTCAGCTTATTGCTGCTTTGCTTAATATTTTTTATGGAATGTGCTTTTGTTTAGGGGCAGGAATAGTTTGGTTACCATATGAGAGTTATTGTTCTCTTTAGGGTAGGATGAGAAAGGAAAAAGTGAGGCTGAAACACTAGATAAGGGACAAGTATGTTTAATCATACAAGTCCCTTTTTGTTTCGAAATACTCAAGGATTTTTTATTATTGCAGGAGGTTTTTTCGCTTTACTGTCGAATACAACTAATGT